>NZ_JBGLYN010000025.1:0-71400 GCF_047304045.1 Variovorax sp. Varisp85 | reverse complement strand
TTTTTCGCTCTCCCCGGGGGCGGGGCGGGGGGGGGGGCCCCCCCGCGACGTTTTCCCGACGGCCTTCGCGGCCGTCTTTTACACACGGGCCTTTCGCGCCGTGTGCCAGTCAGTCAGCGAGGAAGCTTCATGGGCGATGGGTTTGCAGTGCTGGGCGAACGCTCCGTGGCCGAGCACACCGAATGGGTACAGCGGCAGATCCGCGCCAGTCCCCAGAATGCCAGCCTGCGTCTTGCCCTGTGCCACTTTCTCGCCCTGCGCGGCGACTGGCAACGGGCCGAAGACCAGCTCAAGCTCGCCACCAAGCTCGATCCCACTTTCACGCCTGCCAGCGTCACGTGTTCGATGGCGCTTGCGGGTGAGCGCCATCGCAGCGACTTCTGGTCCGGCGGGCGCGCACCGGCCATCGTCTGCGGCAATGCGGACTGGGTCGAACAGCTGATCGCCGCCGCCGCATTGCCGGCCGACCGCGCCGATGAAGCCGCTGCTCTGCGCGAAACCGCGCGGCAGGCCGCGCCCGCATTGCACGGCGCGCTCACCAGCGTCGACCGTTCCGATTCGCGCGCTACCCAAGCGTTCGACGGCGAACCGGTGGAGCGCAGCGACTTCGCCTGGCTGTGCGACGGCGACGTGCGCATCGGCCCGGTGCTGGAGCTGCTCACGCCTTCGGGCTATGCATGGCTGCCCCTGCCCGAGGTGCGCCGCATCAAGTTCTCGCGCCCGCAGCACCTGGTCGACCTGCTGTGGGCCCCCGCCGAGCTCGAACTGCACGACGGCCGCGCGCTCAACGGCCTGGTGCCGGTGCGCTACCCGGGCTCGCTCGAAGGGCTCGACGACGAGACCACGCTGGGCCGCCGCACCGACTGGCTGCCGCTGGCCGGCGAAGATCAGTACGCGGGCCTGGGGCAGCGCACGCTGATCAGCGAAGCCGGCGACCATTCGCTGCTCGACCTGCGGCTCATCGAGTTCGCACGGGAGGCCACCGACGCATGAACGCCATGATGGACACCGACGGCGACCAGCAGGAAAGCGTTGCACGCGACCGCCTGCAGCCGGTGCTGCTCGATCGCCTCACCGACAAGACGCCGCAGACCCGGCAGGAGCGCGCGGGCGCCTTCCTCATGAGCGGCAGGCTGCTGCGCGACTCGGTGCTGCGCGACCTGCAGTGGCTGCTCAACACCACCAACTTCGGCGCGGACCACAACATCAACACCATGCCCCGCGCGCGCCGCTCGGTGCTGAACTTCGGCGTGCGCGGCTGGGCTGGCGGGCGCATGTCGGAGGTCGACTTCGCCGACGTCGAAGCGGCCATCCGATCGGCCATCATCGACTTCGAGCCGCGCATCATGAAGGACAGCATCGACGTGCGCTGCGTGACAGATGCCACCGACCTCGAACACCACAACCTGCTCGCGCTGGAGATTCGCGGCACGCTGTGGTCGGTGCCGTACCCGATCGAGTTCATCCTGCGTTCGGAGCTCGACCTTGAAAGCGGGCACATGGTGCTGCGGCCCACCGGAGGCCTCTGATGGATGCCAGGCTGCTTGACTACTACAACCGCGAACTCACCTACATGCACGAGCTCGGGGCCGAGTTCGCGCAGCGCTACCCGAAGATCGCGGGCCGTCTCGGCATGCGCGGCATCGAGGTCAGCGACCCGTACGTGGAGCGCCTGCTCGAAGGCTTCAGCTTCCTCACGGCGCGCATCCAGCTCAAGATGGACGCGGAATTTCCGCGCTTCTCGCAGCGGCTGCTCGAAGTGGTGTACCCCAACTTCCTTGCGCCGCTGCCCGCGATGGCCGTGGTGCAGATCGACGGCAACCTCAACGAAGGTTCGCTGAAGGCCGGCTACGAGCTGCCGCGCCACACCATCCTGCGCGGACGCATGATCAAGGGCGAACAGACGGCTTGCGAGTTCCGCACCGGCCATGCCGTCACGCTGTGGCCCATCAAGATCGCCGAGGCCGGCATCGGCCCCGTGCCGGCGGAGATCGCGCATGCCATGCCGATGGTCGCGCGGCAGGCGAAGAGCGCGATCACCATCAAGCTCGAAGCCGTGGGCGGCGCACGCTTTGCCGACATGCCGCTGGATCGGCTCGAATTCTTTCTCTCGGGCGCGGAGCTGCATGCGCTGCGCGTGCTCGAACTCGTGGCGCACCACAGCGTTGGCGTGGTTTGCCGCAGCGGGCCGGGCAGCACCGCGCGCATCGTGCCGCTCGGCGACGAGGCCGTCAGGCACGAGGGCTTCGACCCCGACCAGGCGCTGCTGCCCTACGACGCGCGCTCGTTCCAGGGCTACCGGCTGCTGCACGAGTACTTCGCGTTTCCCGACCGCTACCTGTTCTTCAGCGTGAACAAGCTGCGCGCGGCGGCCGCGGCCATGGGCGGCACCACGATGGAGATCGTGATCCTGCTCGATCGCGCCGACGCCGACCTCGAACGGTTGGTCGACGCCAAGCACTTCTCGCTGTTCTGCACGCCCATCATCAACCTCGTGCCGCGCCGCAGCGACCGCATTCCGGTGGGGCCGGGCCAGCATGAGCACCATGCGGTGATCGACCGCACGCGCCCGCGCGACTTCGAGATATTCACCGTCGAACGTGTCACCGGCCACATGGCCAACGGCTCCGAAGAGCGCGAGTTCCGCCCCTTCCTCGGCTCGTTCGCGGCCGACGACGGCGACTTCGGCGCCTACTTCTCGCTGCGCCGCGAACCGCGCCTGGTGTCCGACCGCGCACGCGCGCAGGGCACGCGCACCAGCTACACCGGCAGCGAGGTCTACGTGTCGCTCGTCGACCAGCACGACGCGCCCTTTCCGCACAGCCTGCGCCACATCACGCTCGACGCGCTGTGCACCAACCGCGACCTCCCGCTGCTGCTGCCGACCGGACTCGAATCGGACTTCACGCTGCGTGTGTCGGCGCCGGTGCGCGCCATCCGCATCCTGCGCGGGCCCTCGCGCCCGTACCCCGCATTGGCCGAGGGCGCGCTGACCTGGCGCCTCATCAGCCACCTGGGGCTCAACTACCTGAGCCTCACCGACGTGGATGCGGCGCAGGGCGCAGCCGCGCTGCGCGAGATGCTCGACCTATATGGCAACCTCGCCGACCCCTCTGTGCGCCGCCAGATCCAGGGCGTGCGCTCGATGGCGCTGGCGCCGGTGTTCCGCCGCCTGCCGGAGCCGGGCCCGATCGTGTTCGGGCGCGGCGTGGAGGTGGCACTCAAGATCGACGAGGTCGCCTTCTCCGGCGCGAGCCCTTATCTCTTCGGCGCCGTGCTGGAGCAGTTCTTCAGCCGGCACGTGTCGCTCAATGCCTTCACCGAGTTCGCGCTGTCCAGCCTGCAGCGCGGCGAGATCGCGCGCTGGACGCCGCGCGTGGGACGTCGGCCTGCCGTATGAGCGAAACCGGCTTCACTGAAGGAATGCAGCAGGACGCGCCGGCCGCCAGTGAAGGCGAGGTGGTGCTCGATACGGACGAGATTCGACAACACGACGTCGCGCCGCCCGTGCCCGGCACGGCGCCACGGCGCGGCGTGCCCGAGGTCGATCCGGTGCTCTGGGCCAGGCTGTTGGAGCAGCCCTTCGAGCACGACCTGTTCATGCTGCTGCGCCGCCTCGACGCGCAGGGCGACCATCCGCTGCTGGGCCGGGCACCGCGTCCGCTCGACGAGCCGCTGCGCCTCGGGCAGGAGCCCTCGATGGCGTTCGCGCCGTCGAACGTGTCGGGCGTCGATGTCGACAGCGATGGACCTCCGCGCATTTCGATCTACGGCTTCGGCCTGTTCGGTCCCAACGGCCCGCTGCCGCTGCACCTGACCGAGTACGCGCGCGAGCGCAAGCGGCATCACGCCGACGACACCCTCAGCGCGTTCGCCGACCTGTTCCATCACCGGCTGATCCTGCTGTTCTACCGGGCCTGGGCCGACGCGCAGTCGGTCAACAGCCTGGACCGTCCCGACGGCCATCGCTTCGTCGACTATGTGTCCAGCCTCATGAACATGGGGCAGCCCGGCCTGAAGGAGCGCGACCGCATCGCCGACCATGCGCGCACCTTCATGGCGGGGCACCTCGTGCGCCAGACGCGCAACCCCGAGGGCCTGATCCAGATCCTCAAGCTCTACTTCGACGTGCCCGTGCACGTCGAGGAATTCGTGAGCGACTGGGTGATGCTCGACGAGCACCAGGTCAGCCGGATCGGCCTTTCCGGCCGCAACCAGCGGCTCGGCGGCGGCGCCACCATCGGCCTGGCCGTGCGCGATGCTCAAGCCAAGTTCCGCCTCGAACTCGGGCCGCTCTCGCAGGAAGAGTTCCGCGAGTTCCTGCCGGGCAGCAAGCGGCTGCAGCAGGTGGTCGACTGGGTGCGACAGTACGTCGGCATCGAGTTCGCGTGGGATCTGCGGCTCGTCCTGAAGAAGCAGGACGCGCACGGCATGCGGCTCAACAGCAGCCAGCGTCTCGGCTGGGGCAGCTGGCTCGGCACGCGCATGTCGGACACCGACGCGGGCGACATGGTGTTCCAGCCCGAAGCATTGTTTTCCCGTTCCGCTCCTTCTTCCATGGGTTTATGACCGACATCCGCCGCGTCTCTCTTTTCTCCAAGCTCAACCCGATGCTCTACAAGGCATTGGAGACCGCCACCGCCTTCGCCAAGCTGCGCGGCAACGCCTACGTCGAACTCGTGCACTGGCTGCACCAGATCCTGCAGCTGCAGGACAGCGACATGTTGCGCATCGTCAAGCGCGCGGGGCTGAACCTCGATGCGATCGAACAAGACCTGGTGCGCGCGCTCGACCGGCTGCCGCATGGCGCCACGTCGATCAGCGACATCTCCGAACACGTCGACAACGCCGTCGAGCGCGCATGGGTCTATGCGAGCCTGCGCTTCGAGGCCACCTCCATCCGGGGTGCGTACCTGCTCGCGGGCATCATCAAGACGCCGGGGCTGCGGCAGGTGCTTTCGGGCATCTCGCGCGAGTTCGACAAGATCGTGCCCGACGTGCTGGTGGCGCAGCTCGCTGCGTGGACCGAGGGGTCGCCCGAAGACGACTTCGACGCCGCACCGAGCGCAGGCGCGGCAGGCGGCGCACCCGCGGTGGCGCACCACCAGGGCGATGGCCCCGCGGCAGGCGGCTCTGCACTCGCCAAGTATGCGAGCGACCTCACCGCCAAGGCACGCGCGGGTGAGCTCGATCCGGTCTACGGCCGCGACGACGAGATCCGCCAGATCATCGACATCCTGATGCGCCGCCGGCAGAACAATCCGTTGCTCACCGGCGAGGCCGGCGTCGGCAAGACGGCCGTGGTCGAAGGCCTGGCCTCGCGCCTCGCCGCGGGCGATGTGCCGCCTTCGCTCAAGGACGTGTCGCTGTGGGTGCTGGACCCCACGCTGCTGCAGGCCGGCGCGGGCGTGAAGGGCGAGTTCGAGCAGCGGCTGCGCCAGGTGATCGACGAGGTCGAGAAGAGCCCCAAGCCCATCGTGCTGTTCGTCGACGAGGTGCACACACTGGTCGGCGCCGGTGGCACGGCCGGCACCGGCGACGCGGCCAACCTGCTCAAGCCGGCGCTCGCGCGCGGCCGGCTGCGCACCATCGGCGCGACCACCTGGTCGGAGTACAAGAAGTACATCGAGAAAGATCCGGCGCTCACGCGGCGTTTCCAGACCATCCAGGTGCACGAGCCCACCGAGCCCAAGGCGGTGATCATGCTGCGCGGCATCTCGGCCGAACTGGAGAAGCACCACGGGGTGCTCATCCTCGACGCCGCGCTCGAGGCGGCCGTGAGCCTGTCGCACCGCTACATTCCCGCGCGGCAATTGCCCGACAAGGCCGTGAGCCTGCTCGACACGGCCTGCGCGCGCGTGGCGCTGAGCCAGCATGCGCTGCCCGCCGCCATCGAAGACCTGCAGCGCCGCATCGAGGTGCTGGGCATCGAGTCGGGCATCGCGGGGCGCGAGGCCGCCATCGGCGTGGGCGAGCACCACCGCGTGGAAGACATCGCGGCGCAGGTCGCGCAGGCGCAGGCCGAACTCGAGGTGCTGGAGAAACGGCGCGTGGAAGAAAGCGCGCTGGTCGAGCGCATCGTGGCCTTGCGCAAGCAGCTCTCGCCGGCCGCGGTGCCGCAGGCGCGGGCCGAGGCATCGGACGCGCAGGAAGTGGAAGCTGCGAACGTCGATGCGGACCCCGACGCGCCACCCGCCGAACCCCAGCGCACGACCCAGGAGATTCGCGCCGAACTCAACGAAGCACAGGACAAGCTCGTGCAGCTGCAGGGCGAATCGCCGCTGATCCTCGCGGCCGTCGATGCGCAGGCCATCGCCACCGTGGTGGCCGACTGGACCGGCATCCCCATCGGCCGCATGGTGCGCGACGACGCGCAGTCGGTGCTCAGGCTCGGCGAGATCCTCTCGGCCCGCGTGGTCGCGCAGCCCGACGCGCTGGAGACCATCTCGCGCCGCATCCGCACCGCGCGCGCACGGCTCGACAACCCCAACAAGCCGGTCGGCGTGTTCCTGCTGTGCGGCCCCTCGGGCGTGGGCAAGACCGAGACCGCGCTGGCGCTGTCGGAGGCGCTGTACGGCGGCGAGCAGAACCTCGTCACCATCAACATGAGCGAGTTCCAGGAGTCGCACACCGTCTCCACGCTCAAGGGCGCCCCGCCCGGCTACGTGGGCTATGGCGAAGGCGGCGTGCTCACCGAGGCCGTGCGCCGCCGGCCTTACAGCGTGGTGCTGCTCGACGAGATCGAGAAGGCCCACACCGACGTGCACGAGATCTTCTTCCAGGTGTTCGACAAGGGCTGGATGGAAGACGGCGAAGGCCGCCACATCGACTTCCGCAACACCGTGATCATCATGACCTCCAACGTCGGCACCGACCTGGTCATGCAGCTGTGCGAAGACCCGACCCTGCGCCCCGACCCTGAGCCGCTGGCCACCGCGCTGCGCGAGCCGCTGCTGAAGGTGTTCGCGCCGGCGCTGCTCGGCCGTCTCGTTGTAGTGCCTTATTACCCGTTGCACGCCGAGGCATTGCATCGCATCATCCGCCTCCAGCTCGATCGCATCGCGGCGCGCCTGCAGGCGAACCACGGCATTGCATTGGCTTACGACGACAGCGCCGTCGAACTCGTGGCGCGCCGCTGTACGGCCATAGAGTCGGGTGGACGGATGATCGACGCGATCCTCACGCACACGATCCTTCCGCGATTGAGCGAGGAAGTCATCGGCGCCACGGTCAGTGCGCGCAAGCTCGCCGGCGTGCAGTTGAGCGCGGCGGGCGACGATTTCCACTACGAATTTTCTGAGCACCAAGCGTAGAAAGGGAGAGCTCCATGGCCAGAGTCGTCAAAGCCCACACACCGCTCGCGGAGGACCAGTTGCTGTTCCGCTCGATGCACGGGACCGAGGGCCTCTCGCAGCTGTTCGAATTCGAGGTCGATCTGCTGAGCCCGACCGTGTCGCTCGACATGAAGTCGGTACTGGGCAAGCCGCTCACGCTCGAAATACTGACGGCAGGCCAGCCTCGTTTTCTGAATGGACAGATCGTCCGGTTCACGATGATCGGCAAGGAGGGCGGCGGTTCGCGCTATGTGGTGTACCGCGCCACCGTGCGACCCTGGCTCTGGTACCTGACGCGCACCAGCGACTGCAAGATATTCCAGAACAAATCGGTCGTCGACATCCTCGAGGAAGTTTTCGCCGACTACAACTTCGCGTTCGAGAAGAAGCTCAGCGGAACCTACCGCCAGTGGGAGTACTGCGTGCAGTACCAGGAGACCGACTTCGCCTTCGTGAGCCGGCTGATGGAGCATGAAGGCATCTACTACTACTTCAAGCACGAAAAGAATCAGCACACGCTGGTGCTGGCCGATGACATGGGCGCGCACGAGACCCTGCCGGCCTATCCGAAGATCAGCTACCTCGCGGCCGACCGCGACGCGGACCCGCTGCAGGAGGTGATCGACCAATGGCAGGTCACCGAGGAAATCCGCCCCGGCACCTACGTGGTGGACGACTACGACTTCAAGAAGTCGAGGGCCGATCTGCTGAGCATGCGCAGCCAGCCGCGCGGAAACGCACACGACACCTACGAGATCTACGAGTGGCTCGGGGGTTTCAGCGAGGCCGAGCAGGGCGAGCGCTACTCGCGCATCCGGCTCGAGGAGGCGCAATCGCAGGCCGAGCGCGACGTGGGCCACGCCAGCGTGCGCGGCATGGCGCCGGGCTACCGCTTCACCATGCAGAACTGTCCGCGGCAGGACGACAACCGGGAATACCTGATCGTGTCGGTGTCATATGCGCTGCGCGAAGGCGGCTACGACACCGGTGCGGCCGACAGCTCGTACAGCTTCGATTTCGCGGTGCAGCCGACCTCGTATGCGTTCCGCGCGCCGCGCGTGACGCCGATGCCCCGCACCAACGGACCGCAGACCGCCACCGTGGTGGGTAAGGCGGGGCAGGAGTATTGGGTCGACCAATACGGCCGCGTGAAGGTGCAGTTCCGCTGGGACCGCTACGGCAAGAGCGACGAGAACAGCTCCTGCTGGGTGCGCGTTTCCAGCGCCTGGGCCGGTTCGAACTACGGCGCGGTGAATCATCCGCGCAAGGGCCAGGAAGTGATCGTCGATTTCATCGGCGGGCACCCCGACCGGCCGATCATCATTGGCCGCGTCTACAACTCGGACCAGATGCCGCCGCTCGAGTTGCCTGCGAAGGTCACGGTGAGCGGCTTCGTGAGCCGCAGCCAGGACGGGACGCCGGCAAATGCCAACGAGTTCATCCTGGACGATGCGCCGGGTTCCGAGCTGGTGCGGATTCACGCCGAGAAGAATTTCGAGATCGATGTGGAGGCCGATGAAACCGATACGGTCGCAGGCAAAAGAACCACGACCATCGAAGGCGCGGACAACTACACCACCAACACCTCGCTGGACGAGACGATCAACGGGCCGCACACGCTGACGGTCAACAAGGGCGGGCCGCAGAAGATCACCGTCAACGGCGGCGACCAGTTCATCAAGGTGGATGGGGGCAACCAGCAGGTCGATGTCATCGGGAATCAGACCATCCATGTCACCGGCACGCGCACAGACACGGTCGACAAGGGCGAGACCAAGACCATCGGCGTGTCGTTGACGGAACAGATCAACGGCCCGCAGGGCACCACCGTCGACGGCAAGTACACGGAGAAGTCCAAGGGCAAGGACGTCACCGTGACCGGCCTCGAGACTTACCACGTCACATCGGACAGCAAACGCACCATTGGCGGCACGGAGCTGATCGACGTCACCGGCACGACGACGATCAACTCCAAGGGCAAGCTGACCATGCGCAGCACCGACGCCGATGTGGAGATCACCACCCCGACCGAGTTCAAGGTGAATGCCAACGTCATCAACCTGCATTCGGACCACAAGGACGTGAGCTACACGAACTCGCTGCACACACACGCAGGCAGCACGATCACGACGGAGGCCGAGATTTCGATCACCTCGAAGACGCCCTTCTCGTTTTCCATCGCCTACGCGAATTCCTTCACCTACGCCTCGCTGTCCGAAACCATCAATGCCGTCAGCACCAACATCGGGGGCGCCAGTTTCGACTTCAAGGTGTACAGGCTGTCGAACCGGGCACTCAACTTCGACAACGGTGCCAAGATCAAGGTCGGGGCGTTCAAGGTCATGCTCAAGGGCCTGTTCGTGTGCACATGACCGGCGCATCGCCGTCCCTGCGAATGAAGTGGCTGGGTGCGGTCCTGCTCGCGGTGGGCGCCGTTCCGATGGTGGTGCTCGCCGGCGGCCTGGGCCTGGGCCAGATGGGTGCGTGCATCGGCCTGATGCTGTTGGGGTCCTTCCTGCTGTGCGGTGGATGGGATCTCTTTCAGGTCTCGCGCCGCGAGGCGGCGAGCGAGACGCTCGACGGACGTGCGGACGGCGTGATCGTGGCGAGCGAGATGGGTGGAAGCTATAGCGATCTCAGCCCCCTGATCACGTTCACCGTGGCGTTCCGGGACGCGGCTGGCGTCCGGCACAGCGTGAGCTTGCAGAAGGTCATTCCACTTAGCGAGCTGACCCTGTACGGCATCGGTTGCGCGGTCGAGGTCCGCTATGCGCCGGATCATCCGGCACAGAGCGCCTTGATCTTTCCGGCGACCACCTCCCGTTCGCCCTCTTCTTCCTCTTCCTGAGCGACCCTCGCCGTTGAAAATCGTCAAGCCGTTCCGTCTCAGCCTGCTGACCCGTCCGTACCGGTGGAAGGGCAGCAACCACCTGGGCATTGCCTCGATCGCCCTGGCGAGCCTGAACGCAGACCCGCAGTTGCAGCCGGAGCAGGAGCTCTGGCAGATGGTGAGCGAAGTGCTCGACCCCGGGAGCGTGCTGGACCTCAGCGTGCCCAAGGCCGAGGCCGAGGTGTTGGCCAGCGGCTTCGCCTACACCTGCCATCAGACCGAGAAGTCGCAGTGCGCAGTGCGCCTGCGCGTGGACACGCTCGAGAAAACGCTTCTGGTGTCCGGTGACCGCTACTGGCTCGACGGGCGATCGACGGCTCCCTTGCCCTTCGAGCAGATGCCTCTGGATTGGCGCCACACCTACGGCGGGCCCGGGTTCGCACAGAACCCGCTGGGCATCGGTGCGCAGGATGAGGTTGTCAACGGAGTGCACACGCGTCGGCTCCCCCACATCGAACAGGCTTCCCGTCGCCTCGCCGGCCGCGAGCAGCGTGGCACCCCGGCGGCGCTCTGTGCCTACCTGCCGGACTGGCCGCAGCGCATGGCGCACATGGGCCGCCAGTACGACAACGCGTGGCTGGAAAACGGCTACCCCGGTTTCGCCGACGACATGGACTGGCGCTTCTTCAACGCGGCGCCGGAGGATCAGCGCTGGCCCGGCCGCAGTTCGCTGCCGCCGGGCGCAGCGTACGAACTGTGGAACATGCATCCGCGGATTCCCGTCATGAAGGGGCACCTGCCCGACTGGAACGCGGTCTGCCACGTCAGCTTCTCGGACGACGCCGACATGCTGAGGGCGGTGCCGCTGCACCTGAGCACCGCATGGTTCTTCCCCGACCGCGAACGCGTGATCCTGATTTGGCACGGCTCGACGGTGGTGCGCGAGGACGATGCCGCCGACGTCAAGCACATCATGCCAGTGCTTGAACTGCGGGACGCGCCGCGGCCGCCGGCGCATTACCGCGAGGTTCTTCTCAAGCGGATCGATCCAGAAAAAGGCGCGGTGCATGTACTGCGCGACAGAGACCTCGTTCCCCAGTCGATCCTTGGTGACTGGCGGCAGATGCAGTTGTCCAACCCGATGGCCGAGCCGCTGCCGCGAAACATCCGCGCCGGCCTGCTGCGCGACCACGAGGCACGCCGTGCGGATCTGCTCGCGCGGGGACTCGACCCCGACCAGTACCTGACGGCCCCCTGGGAGCCCGAAGCGACTCCGGACTTCGACGACTTGCCCGAATACCTCGAGCGAGCGGAAGCCTCGGCCATGGAGGCGCGGGACCGGCTGCGGAAGGAGGGCGAGCGGATCGAGGCCGAGCGGGATTCCCTCCCAGTCGAAAGCGCTGCCGGATCGGCGGCGCGCGCACAGCCAGTGGTGCCCGATCCGCAGCAGCTCCAGCAGGAGATGGCAAAGGGCGACCGCTACGACCAGGCAAAACCGGGCACCGGGGATGCCGGGACCCATGGCGTCGAGGAGCCGGACGTCCCGACCGTGCCTGCCGATCCCCTGATGCGTCTCGGATACCTGCACTCCGCGCATCTCGGAGGATCGGCGCCCGCAATGCCAAGCTTCCGAAGCGCCAAGCTTCGCCGTCGGCTCTCGGTGGCCGAACCCGGGCAGCGCGCGTTCGCGCACATGAACCTGATCGGCGCCGATTTGTCCGGCATGGACCTTCGCGGAGCCGATTTCTCGCACGCCATGCTGGCGGATGCGGACCTGACGGGCGCGCAGCTCGACGACTGCAACTTTTCGCAGGCAGTTCTGGCGCGCGCCAACTTCACGGATGCGAGCCTTGCCCGAGCGTGGCTGGACGAGGCAAACATCGGCGGTGCGCGCTTCGATCGCACCAATCTCGAAGGCGCAAGCCTGCGGGAGGCGCATGCCGACGCAGCGCAGTTCGTTGGCTGCCGCATGGCGGGAGTCCGCATGGACCAGGTGCAGTTGCACGAGGCGTCGTTCGCGCGCTGCGACCTCCGCGGTTCGCGCTGGCACCAGGTGGCCCTGCTGCGAATGGCGCTCGAAGACCTGAATCTCGATCAGTCCGAGATGCTGCAGGTGGTCTGGATCGAATGCCAGCTGCGCCGCGTGTCATTTACCGGTGCAAAGCTGACGCGTTGCGGATTCGTGACGACAACGCTCGACAGCTCGGTGAACTTTTCCGATGCGACGCTGGACGCTTGCAGCGTGGCGCTGCGCAGCTCGCTGTCTGGCGTGCGGCTGAATGGCGCGAAGCTCAAGCAATGCGGCATGCGCGGCATGCCATTGGTTGCAGCGGACCTGAGCGCGGCGCACCTCGATGCCTGCGATTTTTCCGAATGCAACTTCAGCGACGCGAAGATGGATGGCCTGTCCGCCGGCGAGAGCCTGTTCGTGCGCGCCGATTTCACCCGCGCCTCCCTGCGCGCGGCCATCCTGATCGATGCGAACCTGTCGAAAGCCGTGCTCACCCATTGCGATCTGCGCGGTGCGAATCTCTTCCGCGCCGATGTCTCGCAGGCCCTCGTCGACGGCACCACGCTGCTGGATGGCGCCTACACCCGGCACGCCAAGGTATGGCCTGCGCGCCCTGCGGACGCACCAGCACCATGACGCGCGACGAACTTCTCGACCATGTGCGGCACGGCGTCCAAGTGCGGAGCGTCGAATGCCGAGGCTGGGACCTTCGCGGCCTCGATCTGTCGGGCGCCCTCTGGGACAACGTCGATTTCACGGGCGCCAACTTCCAGGGCGCGCACCTGGCAGGCAGCGTGATCTCGCATTGCCGGATGGGTGAATGCGACTTCTCCGGCGGCATCGCAGGCAAGGCGCAGTTCTACCGGTGCCGACTGGAGCGCGCCGATTTCTCGCAGGCCACGCTCGAAGAGGCATCGTTCGTCGAATCGCACGTTCAGCAGGCCGATCTGTCCGGCGCCAATCTGGACCGTGCGACCTTCTTCCGCTCGGACCTCACGCAAACCCGGCTCGCCATGCTGCGAATGGATCGGGCCACCGTGGCCGAGTCGAAGCTCGCGCAGACCGATTTCACCGGTGCCGTGCTGAGCTTCGTGACCATGTACAAGCTCGACCTCTCGACGGCGATCTTCGCTGGCATGCAGGCCGACAGCGTGATATTCCTGGAGTGCGACCTGACGCGCCAGGTCTTTGCGGGCCTGACGCTGCAGCGGTGTCAATTCACCGACAGCAGGATGGACGGGGCGGACTTCCGCAACGCCACGTTGACGCAGAGCAATTTCAAGGGCGCGTCGCTGCTCAACGCGGACTTCTCCGGTGCCGCCGCAGCACAGACGATCTTTGCCGAAGCCGATCTGGGCGAGGCGAACTGCAGGGGCGGCCGCTTCGAGCAGTCGATCTGGGTCGACGCGAAGCTGCAGGGCACGGCGTTTGACGATGCCTTTCTGCCGCTGAGCGTGTTCCATCGCGCGCGTGCGAACGGGGCGGTCTTCCGCCGCGCAGAACTGCAAGACGCCGACTTTTCATACGCAGATCTCAGTGGTGCCGACATGAGCGGAGCGCACTTTTTTCGTACGCGCTTTCATCGAGCCATCCAGCAAGGGGCCCGGATTTCCGCACGCGGTGGCATCATTGAAAACGACCCCGAGCTGCACAAGGCGCAGGCCTGGTTCGACTCCCCGTGAACGGCAAAGCCATGCGCCATCGATCAACGCCAAGAAGGGAATCATCATGAATGTCGTTCCGCTCCGCTCGACTCCAGCCGAATCGACGCCGGTCCATTTCATCGGACGGCTGACAGCCTTCATGCCCGACGGGCAGCTGGGGGTCGAAGACGACGAAGGCGTCGTGTGGATGTGCCGGCGGGCAGCGAGCTGCCTGCTCAAACCAGAGCAGGGCGACACGGTGCTGTTGTCCGGGCCGGACCGCTACCGGGTCTACCTGATCGCGGTGATCGAACAGGCAGACCCCGCGACGAGCCGCATCGACGCCCCCGGCGACATCACGCTCGGTGGGGCTGTGGGAATGGTGTCGATCGAGAGCGCGGGCAATCTCAGCCTGCGAAGCGGAGCGACGCTGGAAATGAAAGGCGCGCAATGGACCCTGCAGGCCGACGAGGGCGATTGCCGCGTGGACCAGTTGCATGTCACAGCGCAGTCGGTCGATGCGACGGTGGGTCGGACGCGGCTCGTCGGCAAGGTGCTCGAGACCGTCGCCGAACGCATCGTGCAGATGGCGCGCAACGCCCTGCGCATGGTGGAGGAAGTCGACCAGTCCCGCGTCGGTCATCTGGACTGCAAGGCCACGCAGACGGTGCGCATCCACGGCCAGCACACGATGGTGACCGGCAAGGAACTGGTGAAGGTCGACGCCTCGCAGATCCACATGGGCTGACAAGGAGCTTCAACGATGTTTGCCAACTGCCAATTGATGGGGATGGACCTCGCCTTCCCGGACGTTTGCCGCACGCCGGTGCCCATTCCGTTCCCGAACATGGCCCTCGGGCCGATGGCCGTACCGAACGCCTGGAACATCCTCTTCATGGCGATGCCGGCACACAACATGGCTACGACCACGCCAATCACCCTGGGCGATCAGCCCGGGGCGCTGGGCGGCGTTGTGTCGCAGACCTTCATGCAGCAATCGCGTCACCTTACCGGCGCGTTCACGGTACTGCTCAAGGGCACGCCGGCCACCCGCGTGACCAGCATCACGATGCAGAACCGCTGCAACATGGTCGGCATGCGCATCGTGCCGAGCCAGTTCAAGGTGCTGATGCTGGCGCCCTGAGAAAGCGCGCCGCTTCCCGCGATCGTCAGACGGGCCTGGCCGTGCCCGCCAGCGTCACCTGCTGCGGAAACCCCACCCACACCGCCAGCGCCGAGTAGTTGTCGCGCGACTCATCGGCCTTGGCCTCGGCCGCGCGGCGCAGCAGCGCGAGCCACTCTTCAGCGCTGTCGGCCAGTTGCAATGAACGTTCCATCACCTGCTGTGAAATGAGCTGCCACAAGCCGTCGGTGCACAGCAAAAAAGCATCGCCATCGGCCAGGCGCTGCGGCGTCGACACGGTGGTTTCCACCGCGGCCCTGGCGCCGAGCGCGCGGTACAGCAGGTTGGTCTTGACCAGGCGTTCTCCGCCATTGGTACCGTTGCCCAGTGCCGCTTCGCCCGAGCGCTCCGACAGGCTGTGGTCTTCGGTGCGCTGCATCAGCGCGCCGCGGCGGAACCAGTAGAGACGGCTGTCGCCCACGTGAGCCCAGCAGGCCTGGCCGCTGGTGCGGTCGACGAACAGCGAGACGATGGTCGCGCTCATCCTGCTCTGGTCGGCGAGTTCCCGCTGTTTGGCAAGGATGGCGTCGTTGGCGGCCTTCACGGCGTGCTGGATGTCCTCTTGCTCCACCGACGGGTTGCGCACGAAGGTGTTGAGCGCGGTGTCGACCGCAATGCGTGCGGCCAGTTCGCCGCCCGCGTTGCCGCCGACGCCGTCGCTGACGACGAAGCAGGCGTTGTATTCGTCGAGGTGGTAGCCGATGGCGTCCTGGTTGCCGCTGCGCTCGCCGACACAGGAGAACTGCGAGGTCGATATCGGCACCGCGAAAGCGCGGGTGAGTTCAAGCACGGCGCGCCTCCTTCAATCTTTCCATTTCCTTGTCGTAGGCCTGCTGGAAGGCCCGGCCGAAGACGGCCTGGAAGTCGTCCTCGACGGCCGCGGTGGTCTCGGTGTGCAGCTGCTGCAGTTCGCGCCACAGGCGCGCCTCGCGGCCACCGGGCAGCAGCTTCTCGCCCAGGCCTCCGTCGTGCGGCGTGGCGCTGTTCAGTGCCGCGGGATCGAAGCGCTTCAACAGCGTGAGCAGCGCGGCGCGCATGCCGGCAACCATGCCGAGCTGGTGCGACTGCAGGTCGCCGAGCGCATCGTGCACGGCCGCTTCGGGCGGCAGGAAGCCGGGCATGCGCGCGCCGAACATCTGCATCAGCACGGCGCGGCCGTTGGGCAGGATCTTGAACGGGTTGTTCTCCTCGTCCACGATCATCGTGATCTCGGCGCGCACCTCGCGCTTGAGCATGGCGCGCGAGGACAGCAGGTCGATGGTGCCGTCGGTGAAGGCCCGCATGATGCGGCCCAGCCGCTGCATGGCCTCGATGTCGAGCGGCTGCTGGCCGGCGACCTCGGGCACGCCGGCGCCTTCGAGGAAAGCCTTGAAGAGGGCTTCCGATGTGGACGACGGCAGTGCAGCAGGTGCAGGCGCTGCGGGCCGCGTAGCGGTGACGGGCGCAAGCGCCGGCTCGACGGTCACGGGGGCGGCCACGACAGGCGGCGCTGCGGGCGGGCTTTCTTGCACCACGGGCGCCGGTGCGGGAGGCGGCGGCGGAGGAGGTGCTTCCACCCTCGCCGGTTCGACGGCGGGCGCAGGCGCAGGGGCGGGCACTGGCGATGCCACCGGATTCGGCGGACGAAACTGCGCCGCCACTTCGCGCGCATGGTTCGACTGGCTGTACCCCTGCACGGCAGGCCTGTTGTTCTGCAGCAGGTCGAGCGCGGGGTGCGTGTCGCCCGGCAGCAGCGGATCGGTGTGCGCCAGCGCGGTGGGGCGCGGGTCGGTCAGCGGCGAGTGCGCGCTTTCGTCGGCCGCGAAGAAAGAGAGCGGATCGACGCCGCGCTTGAGCGCCATGTCCGACATGTCGTTGGCCGCGTCCGGGTTCAGTTCCGCGAGCGGATCGACCGGGTTGCGGCGCGCCTGCGACGGCAGCTCGAAGGGTTCGTGCGCCATCGGGTCGGGCATCGGCGCGGGCGTGCTGTCGATGCGGCGCGGCGCGTTGGCGAGGATGGCGTCCCAGTCCGCGGCGGAAGGAATCTGCGCCGGGGCAAGGCTCGGGCCTGTCTTTGGCGGGGGTGGCGGTGACGGCGGTGCCGATGGCTGCAGGGGCGCCGCGAAAGATTCGCTGGGCGCCGGCGCCGCCACGGGTGCTGGAGCCGGAGGGGGGGCCTGCCGCGGCGGCGTTGGCATCGCCACCGTGGGCTGCGTATCGCCGATGGGCAGCGCGCCTTCGCCGAACAGATCGGCGAACACGTCGAATGCGCCGGAGGACGGCAGCAGCGCATCGACGGGGCCCGCCGACACGGGCGCGGCCATCATCGGTGCCGCCATCGAAAGCGGCTGCAACGGCTGCACTGGAGAAGCCGGCGGCTGTACCGGTGCTGCCGCCGTCACGGGCGGCGCAACTGGCGGCGCACGCAGCGGGCTCGCGGCCTCCAGCACATAGCTGCCGATCGCCACGCGGTCGCCATCGGCCACGCGTGCTTCCTGCTCATGCGCAAGCGAGCGCCCGTTCACGCTGATCGGCAGCACGGCACTCATGTTGCGCAGCACCGCAACGCCGTCGTCGTCGAAGCGCACTGTGGCCTGCAGGCGTGAGATCTGGCGCTGTTCATCGGGCAGCACGAGGTGGTTGTCGGGGCTGCGTCCGATCGTTCCGCCGGGTGCCGCGAGCAATGCCGAGGGCCCCGCGGCCACCGGCCTGCCCGCATGTTCGATCACTGTCCAGAGCATGGCTTCTCCGTGTTCGTCTTCCCGCGCTTCGGCAACAGCGGCGACTGCAGGGCCGCGGTGTTCTTCATCAGCGCTTCATTCGCTTGGCGGCCTCGAACGCAGGCCCCCACACCGGATGCTTGCGCTCCGCCACGTTGAGCTCGAAGCTCGGGAACGCATCGAGGATCTTGCGGAACTGCGTGCGGCATTCGGGCACCTGGTTTGCCACACAGTAGCTGAAGGCTTCGAGCTTCATCGCATCGAGCCGCGTAGCGGGCTCGGCGGCGTCGAACACCGACACGCCGCCGCTCTTGAGCGTGTTGACGGCCTTGGCATAGTCGCCGTCGTCATACGCCTGCTGCGCGCGTTCGAGCGTGGTGCGTGCCACCTGCTGGCTCAGCCGTTCGGGTTGCGGTGCGGGATCGGGCGGTGGTGTGGTCGTGCAACCCGCGATCACCAAAAGAGCGAGCGCCAGAGCAGGCAGACATGACTTCAATCTTCTCTCCTACCTTGCAAAAGGCAATCCTTGAGTAGTGTGCCGCTGTGTTGCGACATGCACGCGACGCGCCATCGTAAGGGCGCACGACTTCGATAATATAGGCCGCGAACCCCCGGGGAGAATTCAATGCATCGACGAAGCTTGCTACAAGGCGCACTTGCAACCACACCGTTGTTTGCGGGCCTCATCAGTGGATGCGCATCGACGGCCAAGTCCATGCCCACGCCCTATGCCATCACCGTGAAGATCGACGATGGCGTCAACCCCGACGGACGCGGCCAGGCCGCGCCGATCCTCGTCAAAGTCTTCGAACTGAAATCTTCCGGCAACTTCGAGACGGCAGACTACTTTGCACTACAGGACCGTGACCGCGAGACGCTCATGACCGAGCTCGTGAACGCCGACCAGGCCATCATGCGCAGCGGCGAAGAGCGCGTGTTCAAGCGCGAGGCGGGACTCGACTCGCGCGCCATCGGCATCATCGCGGGCTACCGCAAGCTGGAAGCCGCGCGCTGGCGCATCGTGCTGCCATTGAAGGAACCGAAGCAGACCAACCTGTACAAGGTGTGGCAGTTCTCGCCGAGCGAGCAGGCCGTGCATGTCGCCATCCGCAAGACGGGCATCGAGTTGCTACCAAGTCGTTAATTTCTTCTCAAAAATTTGATTCACTAGTACGAAAGTGCGAAAAATTAGCTAGCGAATTGCGGTGCAAAACGTAAGACGCGCCGTGTAGCATCAAGAGCAAAACAAGTGGACCGGGAGGCCGCTCCTCAGCGCATCTTCCGCTTCGACGTGAGCACTCCCCAGGAGGTCTTTTGGTGACAGTTCGCAATCCGGGCGCCGCAAAGAACGGCGCCCTTCCGCAGGCGTTGGCGAATCGCGTGGTGTGGTCCGAAGGGATGTACCTTCGGCCGCAGCATTTCCAGCAAATGGAACGCTATGTCGAGCAGTACGTGACCCGGCGTACCGCAGGCCTGCAAGGCGCCTATTGGGGTTGGCTGCATCTCGAGATCGACCGCGACGCGTACGCACTGGGCCGCGTGTCGCTGCTCGGCGGTGCGGGCGTGATGCCGGATGGCACGCCGTTTTCGTTCGGCGCCGAAGACGCGCCCCTGCCTTACGAAGTACCGAACGACCTCACCGACGAACTCATCGTGCTCGCGCTGCCGCTGCGCAGGCCGGGCAGCGAGGAGGTCATCTTCTCGGAAGACGAAGGCTCGGCCGCGCGCTTCGGGGTGATCGAGCGCGAGGTGAACGACGGCAATGCCGTTGCGCTCGGTCCTGCCGTGCTGCAGCTCGCTTCGCCGCGCCTGCGCCTGGCGCGCGCTTCTTCGCTCACCGCGGAGTGGCAGGCCATCGGTGCGGTGCGCGTGATCGAGCGGCGCACCGACCACAAGCTGGTGGTCGATGCCAACTACATTCCGCCGGTGCTCGATGCCTCGGCGCACGGGATGCTGCGCAGCATGATCGCGGAGCTGCACGGGCTGCTCACGCAGCGCTCCGAGGCACTGGCCTCGCGGCTGTCGCAGCCGGGGCGCGGCGGCGTGAGCGAGGTCTCCGACTTCCTGCTGCTCGAACTGGTCAATCGCTACCTTGCACTCACGTGGCACGCGCAGCAGGCGGTGCAGGTGCATCCCGAGGAGCTGTTCGTCGACTGGCTCAAGCTCGCTTGCCACCTGGCCACGCACACCTCGCCCACGCGCCGTCCGGTGCTGTGGCCGGTGTACGACCACGACAACCTCAACGATTGCATCCGCCCCTTGCTGGAAGAGCTGCGGCGTTCGCTGTCGGCGGTGCTCGAGCAGAGCGCGATCGCCATCGAACTCGAAGAGCGCAGCCACGGCGTGCGCGTGGGCCGCATGCCCGATCCGGTGCTGGTGCGCAACGCGGGCTTCGTGCTCGCGGTGCATGCCGACCTGCCGGCCGATGCCATCCAGCAGCGCTTCCCCACGCAGGTGAAGATCGGCTCGGTCGAGCGCATCCGCGACCTCGTGCAACTGCAGCTGCCGGGCGTGGTGGTACGGCCGCTGCCGGTGGCGCCGCGGCAGATTCCGTACAACGCGGGCTACCACTATTTCGAACTCGACAAGAGCGGCGACATGTGGCGACAGCTCGAAAAGTCCGGCGGCGTGGCGATGCACCTGGCCGGTGACTTTCCCGGCCTGGCCATGGAGTTCTGGGCCATCCGTCCGTGAGGGAGTCTATGAACGGTGTCAACGACATGGCCGTCGGCCCGGGCGGCTTCGTGCCGCCGAACCCCGGCGGCGGCAACGCCAGCGGCGATGCAGGCGGCATGCCGTCCGCCTCGCGTGCCGGCGGTATCGGTGGCCTCGGCGCCCAGCCGGAGTCCTTCACCGCGTGGCACGACTCGCGGCGCCCGCATGCGGGCGACACGGCGCTCGCGGGCAACAACCCGCTCGTGGCCGCGGCCAATCCGCTGCTCGACCTGATCCCGCAGATCCGTGCCACCGGCCACCATGCCGCGCCCTCGCAGCTGCGCGAACACCTCGTCGATGAGGTGCGCCGCTTCGAGACGCGCGCGCAGCAGGCGGGCATTTCTCCCGAAGTGATCATCGGCGCGCGCTACTGCCTGTGCACGGCGGTCGACGAGGCCGCCGCGCTCACGCCGTGGGGCGGCAGCATCTGGTCGTCGCAGAGCCTGCTCGTGATGTTCCACAACGAGACCTGGGGCGGCGAGAAGTTCTTCCAGCTGCTGTCGCGCCTGGTGCAGAACCCGCAGCAGCACCTGCACCTGATCGAGCTCATCTACTTCTGCCTGGCGATGGGCTTCGAGGGGCGCTTTCGCGTCATCGACAACGGCCGCACGCAGCTCGAGACGCTCAAGCAGCGGCTGCTGCAGATCATCCGGCAGACGCGCGGCGAAATCGCCGTGCCGCTGTCGCCGCACTGGCAGGACGCGAGTGCGCCCGTGCGGCGCGCGCGCAACTGGCTGCCGGTGTGGGCGGTGGGCGCGGTGGCGGCGGTGTTGCTGGTGCTCGTGTTCGCGCTGCTTACCTTCAACCTGGCGGGCCATTCCGACGGCGCCTTCGCGGCCGTCAATGCAGTGCGCCTGCCGCAAACGGAGCGCGCCGTCGTCTTGCCAGCGCCGACGCCGCGGCTGCAGCGCTTTCTCGAGCCCGAGATCCGCGACGGCCTGCTGACCGTGCGCGACGAGGCCGATCGCAGCGTGGTGGTGCTGCGCGGCGACGGCCTGTTCGCCTCGGGCTCCGACCGCGTGCTCGACCGCTATGTGCCGGTGCTCGCGCGCGTGGCCGATGCGCTCAATGCCGTGGAAGGCAACGTGCTGGTCAGCGGCTTCAGCGACGACCAGCCGATCCGCAGCGTGCGCTTTCCCTCCAACTGGCAGCTCTCGCAGGCCCGCGCCGACGCGGTGCAGAAGATGATCGCCACCCGCCTCGCGCGGCCCCAGCGCCTGCGCGCCGAAGGCCGCGGCGATGCCGACCCGATCGTGCCCAATGATTCCGCCGCCAACCGCGCGCGCAACCGGCGCGTCGAGGTGACGCTGCTGGTGGCGCCCGTTGCCGGTGTGCCAGCAACCTCCGCGCCGCTTGTGGCGCCCACTCCCGCTCCGCAGCCCGGAGGCTCTCGCTGATGCTGCGCGCCATCTTCCGTTTTCTCATCAGCCGCGACCTGTGGGTCTTCCTGGGCCTGGTCGCACTCGCCTTCCTGATCTGGATCATCGGCCCGGCCATCGCGGTGGGCCGCTATCGTCCGCTCGAGGACGAGATCGTGCGCATCGCGGTCATCGTGCTGATGTTCGCGATCTGGCTCGTGCGCGTCATCTACCGCAAGTGGCGCGAACGCCGCCTCAATGCGCAGCTGCTCAACCAGCTGCGCACGCCTTCCAAGAAGGAGAAGGAGGCCAAACCCGAGGACGCGCCCGAGATCAAGGAGCTGCAGAGCGGCTTCACCGACGCCACGGCCATCCTGAAGAACATGCGCTTCGGCCAGGATGCCGACGGCAAGCCTGCGAGCCGCTTCTCGCTGTTCGACCGGCAGTACCTGTACCAGCTGCCCTGGTACATCTTCATCGGCGCGCCGGGCTCGGGCAAGACCACCGCGCTGGTCAATTCCGACCTCGACTTTCCGCTGGCCGACCAGCTCGGCAAGGCGGCCGTGCGCGGCATCGGCGGCACGCGCAACTGCGACTGGTGGTTCACCAACGAGGCGGTGCTGATCGACACGGCCGGGCGCTACACCACGCACGAGAGCAACCGCGAGACCGACGAGGGCGAGTGGAAGGGCTTCATCGAGCTGCTCAAGAAGTTCCGCCCGCGCCAGCCGATCAACGGCGCGATCCTCACCATCAGCATCGCCGACCTGCCGCTGGCCGACGACGCCCAGCGCGCGCGCCACGCCATGGCGCTGCGCAAGCGGCTGCTGGAGCTGCGCAACGACCTGGGCATCGATTTCCCGGTGTACGTGCTGGTCACCAAGACCGACCTGCTGGCCGGCTTCAACGAGTACTTCGGCTCGCTGGGCCGTGCCGAGCGGCAGCAGGTGTGGGGCTTTACCTTCCCCATCCAGGGCAACCCGGCGAACGCGAAGGCCGTCAAGGGCAAGGGCGCGGCCCCGGTGAGCGGCGACCTGCGCGAGCGCTTCCACCAGGAATACAAGCTGCTGCACCAGCGCCTGGACGAACGCCTGCCCGAACTGCTGGCGGCCGAGTCCGACCCGATGCGCCGCGCGCAGGCCTACCTGCTGCCGCAGCAGTTCGCGAGCTTCGAGGACATCCTCGGCACCTTCCTGGCCGACGTGTTCAATCCGTCGAAGTTCGAAGCCGCGTCGATGCTGCGCGGCGTGTACTTCACCAGCGGCACGCAGGAAGGCACGGCCTTCGACCGCGTGATGGGCGCCATCAAGCGCTACCTGCAGGTCAACGCGCCGCCGGCGCCGCCGCCGGGCCCGGGCAAGAGCTACTTCCTGAAGGAGCTGCTGCAGCAGGTGATCTTCCGCGACGCGGGCGTGGCCGGCACCAACCTGAGCTGGTACCGGCGCAAGCGGGCCATCGACATCGCGGGCTACTGCGCCATCGGCGTGCTGCTGGTGCTGTTCCTGGGGGCCTGCGTGAACAGCTGGCGCAACAACAAGGACTACGTGGCCGAGGTCGACACCAACGCCAAGGCCTTCAACAAGGCGGCCGCGCGCGGCGAGCTGCCGACGGTGGTCGACTCGAGCGGCGACATCGCGAGCTCGCTGCTCGTCCTCGACAAGCTGCGCGATCTGCCGAAGTCCAGCCACTTCGACATCGGCGATCCGCCCACGTCCTACCGCTTCGGCCTCTACCAGGGCGAGAAGCTGCAGGCCGCGACCGACGGCGTGTACCAGCGCGCGCTGGAGACAGTGCTGCTGCCGCAGGCCGCGCAGCGCGTGGAGCAGTCGCTGCGCGAGGCCGCGAAGATCGACGCCGAGTACAGCTATGAAGCGCTCAAGGCGTACCTCATGCTGTACGACCCCGAGCGCTACGACGCCGACTTCCTGCAGGCCTGGCTGCTCACCGACGTGGACCGCAAGATCGGCGCCTCGCTCACGCGCGAGCAGCGCGCCAACCTCGAATCGCACCTGAAAGCGCTGTTCTCGGGACGCGTGGTGACCTCGCCCTTCGCCAAGGACGACAGGCTCATCACGCAGACCCGCGAGCGCCTGGCCGGCGTGCCGCTGGCGCAGCGCTCTTATGCGCGGCTGCGCCGCATCCTGCTGCAGACCAGCCCGCCCAATGCCTTCACCATCGCCGAGGCGGGCGGGGCCGAGTCGGCACTGATCATCCGCCGTGCCAGCGGCAAGCCGCTGACCGATGGCATTCCCACGCTGTTCACCTACCGCGGCTACTGGGACATCTTCGACAAGCGCATCGCCGAGACCACGCTGTCGCTCGAGCAGGAAGACCGCTGGGTGCTGCAGATCCGCGCGCCCGGCATCACCGACATCACCTCGCGCGAGCTGCTGCTGCGCGAAGTGCGGCGGCTCTACCTCACCGACTACATCAAGGTGTGGGACGACTACCTCGTCGACATCCGCCTGGCCGACAGCCGCTCGCTGTTGCAGAGCATCCAGATGACGCGCGTGCTCTCCACAGCCGAGTCGCCGATGTCGCGGCTGATCCGCGGCGCCGCACGAGAGACCGACCTGCTGCGCAACCACGACGAGGCCGCGCGCAGCCTGCTCGACCAGGCGCAGAACCGCGTGCAGAGCACGCGCGAGCGCATCGAGCAGCTCATCGGCCAGCCCGACGGCAGCCAGCGCCGCAATACGCGCGTGGACCGGCCCGAATCGCTGGTGGACAACCACTTCGAGCCGCTGCGCCGCATGGTGACCGCGCCCAAGCAGGGCGGCCAGGCGCCCATCGACGCGACGGCCGCGCTCATCAACGAGCTCTACAACTTCCTCACTGCCACCGACACCGCGCTGCGCAGCGGCAACATCCCGCCGACCAGCGATTCGGTCACCAAGGTGCAGGCCGAGGCCGGGCGCCTGCCGGTGCCGTTCCAGGGGATGCTGAATGATCTGTCGGCCACGGCGTCGTCGAAGGCGGCGGCGGTGACGCGGCAGAACATCGGACAGAGCGCGGCGGCGAGCATCGGCTCGTTCTGCAACCAGGCGATCGCGGGGCGCTATCCGTTCACGCGTGGGTCGAACCGCGACGTGGCCTCGGGCGACTTCGCGCAGCTGTTCGCGCCGGGCGGGATGATGGACGACTTCTTCCAGAAGAACCTCGTCACGCAGGTCGACACCTCGGTCAACCCGTGGGCCTTCAAGCGCGGCGTGGACGGCAGCGCGGCGGGGCGCTCGGCGTACCTCGATTCATTCCAGAAGGCGCAGGCCATCCGCGACGTGTTCTTCTCGGGCATGGCGGGCGGGCGCACGCCCTCGTTCACCATCGACATCCGGCCCGAGGACATGGATGCGTCGCTCACGCAGTTCACGCTCGACATCGACGGGCAGACGGTGCGCTACGCGCATGGCCCGCAGGCGCCGAGCACCGTCAAGTGGCCCGGCCCGCGCAACAGCAACCAGGTGCGCCTCCAGGTCACCACCGCCAACGGCACGCCGGCCGGTGGCATCGTGACCGAAGGGCCGTGGGCGCTGCACCGGCTGTTCGACAAGGCCTCGATCTCCGCGGGCAGCTCGCCCGAATCGTTCAATGCGAGCTTCGACCTGCAGGGCAAGAAGGTGGTGCTCGCGGTCACGGCCAACAGCGTCTACAACCCGCTGCGGTTGTCGCAGATGAACAGCTTCTCCTGCCCCGGGAAGTCCTGATATGAACAGCAGCATTCCCCCGCAGGCCTGGGTGCCCGTCGACGAGCAGATCGGCTGGTACGGCAAGCTGCCCGCTGCCGGCGACTTTCTCTACCGCCGCATGCCGCGCGAGCTGCAGGCCTGGTGGGACCGCTGGATGCAGAACGGCCTGGGCAGCTTCAAGCGCTGGCCCGATGCGATGACGCAGCACTACGCGGTGGCTCCGGTGTGGAACTTCGCCATTCCCGCCACGCAGGGCGTCGACGCCGTGCAGTTCGGCTGCATCGCGCCGAGCTGCGACCGCGTGGGCCGCTACTACCCCGTCTGCATCACGCTGCAGGTGGCCGCGCGCAACTATCGCCCGTCGGTGCTCGAAGGCTCGGCCGAGTGGTACTGGCAGTGCGGCAGCGCGCTGCTGCAGGCCATCCGCCACGGCGTGGCGCCCGACCAGTTCGACAGCCAGGTGCTGGCCGCGGGCCGCGCCGGCTTCCAGACCGCCAGCGGCGGTTCGGACGACATCCTCTCGATCCTCGGGCCGACGGCAGGCGGCGCGGGTGCGCAGCAGCGCCTGGGCTGGCCCGAGCTTCCACTGTGTTTCGACCCCTTCGGCAGCACCAGCTACTGGTGGACCAACCAGGCCGATGGATCGCCGCTGCGCACCGCCGCCCACGGCGGCGGCCTCAACACACCATTGTTTTCCAAGTTGTTTTCGCAGGGACACGTGCCATGGGCATGAAGCACCAGATGAGCCATGAGAGCCACCGCCCCGCAGGAGAAGAAGCATGACCACGACGCACGGCACCGCAAGCCCGCCGGCCGACACGCAGGAGGAACGGCCGCATCCACTGGGCGTGAACCACCGGCTTGACGAATTCGAGCTGCTGGAGGTGATCGGCGAAGGCGGCTTCGGCATCGTCTACCGGGCCTACGACCACTCGCTGCAGCGCGAAGTAGCGATCAAGGAATACATGCCTTCGATGCTCGCGCGCCGCGTGGGCGACAACAGCGTGCACGTGCGTTCCGAGCGGGTCACGGCCACCTTCCAGGCGGGCCTGCGCAGCTTCATCAACGAGGCGCGCACGCTCGCGCAGTTCAGCCACCCGGCGCTGGTGCGGGTGCATCGCTTCTGGGAGGCCAACTCCACCGCCTACATGGCGATCCAGCTCTACAAGGGCCGCACGCTGCGTCGCCTGGCCGAGGACGAGCCGGGCAAGATCACCGAGCCCTGGCTGGTCGGCATGCTCGGGCCGCTGCTGGGCGCCCTCGAGACGCTGCACCGCAGCCAGTGCTTCCATCGCGACATCGCGCCCGACAACATCTTCATCCAGCAGGACGACCTGCCGGTGCTGCTCGACTTCGGCGCGGCGCGCAAGTCCATTGCCGACCTCGTCGACGAGGTGGCGGTGATGGTGAAGTCGGGCTACTCGCCCATCGAGCAGTACGCCGACGACAACACCCTGCTGCAGGGCGCGTGGACCGACCTGTATGCCCTGGGCGCCGTGCTGTACCGTGCGGTCACCGGCCATCCGCCGCCTTCGGCCGTGGTGCGCAGCGTGCAGGATGCCTACGTGCCGCTGTCCTCGATGGACCGCGCCGACCTGAGCCCGGCCTTCTGCGCCGCGGTCGACCACACGCTGGCCGTGCACAGCAAGGACCGCACGCAGACCGTGGCCGCCTTCGCGGCCGAACTGGGGCTGGTGAAGCTCGGCGACATCTACGTGAGTGGCATGGGCGCGCCGACGGTGATCGTTCCCGCATCGACCGTGCCGGCAACGCCGCCGCCGCCGCCGCTGGAGCCGCAGCAGTTCTCCCCGGTGTCGGGGGGGGGGGCCCCCCCCCCCGCGGGCCGGGGGGCCCCCCCCGGCCCCCCCCCCCCCCCCCCCGCCCCCCCCCGCCCCCCCCGCCCCCCCCGCGGGCCCCCCCCCCCCCCCCGGGGCCCCGGGGGCGCCCCCCCACGGCAGCGCCCGAGCTGCCGAAGGCGCCTGCGCCACAGGACAGTCGCAGCAAGGCGCCTGGCCGCAAGGCCGCGGCGCCCGCGCAGAAGAAGAAACCCGCATTCCCGCGGTGGGGCCTGGTGGGCGGGCTCGTGATCGCGCTCGTGGCCGTGGGCAGCTGGATCGGCCTGCGCCTGACCTCGGGCATGCAGCCGCAGGACGCCAAGACCGCGATGGTGCCGGCGCCGCCGCCACCCGCCGCGCCGATGTCGAGCAACACCGCGCCGCCGGTGGCGATGCCGCCGCCCGCCACCGATGGCGTGCCGCCAACCGTGGCCGGCGCACCCACCGCACCGCCGCCCGCCACGCCGGCCAGCGCGCCTGCTGCTGCGGCGGGTCCGCTGGCGCCGCTGGAGACCGTGCCGGTCGTCCCGCCGGCCGCGCCGCCCGAATCCGCGCTGGCCATCGCCGAGGCCGAAGACTGGAATCTCGCGCAGACCGAGAACACGCGCGAAGGCTACGAGGCCTACCTGCGCCGCTACCGCCGCGGTGTGCATGCGCGCGAGGCGCGCAACGCCCTCGCCGAGATCAACCGGCTCTCGCCGCCGTCCGTGCCCCTCGTGCCGGGCACGCAGCCGCCGGGCACCACGACGACCGTGGCGGGTGCGACACCCGGCACGACGGGCGCTGCCGCCACCCCTGCACCCGCACCCGCGGCGGCGCCAGGCCTGGGACGCGTGCTGTTCAACGTCCGCCCGTGGGGGCAGGTGTTCGTCGACGGCGCGGACCGCGGCGTGAGCCCGCCGCTCAAGTCGCTGTCGCTGCGCCCGGGCATCTACAACATCGAAGTGCGCAATGGCGACCTCGAGGTCTACCGGCAGCGGGTGACGGTGCAGGACAGCAAGTCGGCGCCCGTGGTGGCGCACGAGTTCAAATAGCAGTACGCCGGCGCTGGCGGCGGGGCCGCATTCATGTGCGGCTGTGCAGCGCCCTGCGGTACTGCACCGCCTCCGCAAGATGCTCGACCTGCACGGCCTCCGATGAGCCCAGGTCCGCAATCGTCCGCGCCACCTTCAGCGCGCGGTGCGTGCTGCGCGCCGACCATCCGAGCTTGGACGCCGCGTTGAACATGAACCGGCGGGCCGCGTCGTCGAGCCTGGCGTGCCGGTCGATCGCCGCGCCCTGCAGCGACTGGTTCGCGTACCCCTGCCGCTGCATCGCGCGCTCGCGCGCCCCGATCACCCGGCCGCGGATGCTTTCCGTCGATTCCCCTGCCGGCGCGTCGAGCAGCAGCTGCGCCGACACCGCCGGTACCTCGATGTGCAGGTCGATGCGGTCCAGCAGCGGGCCGCTGAGCTTGCCCTGGTAGCGCGAGACCTGGTCGGGCGTGCAGCGGCAGGCCTTCGATGCGGAGCCCAGGTAGCCGCAAGGGCAGGGGTTCATCGCGGCGATCAATTGAAAGCGCGCCGGGAATTCGGCGCTGCGCGCGGCCCGTGAGATGGTGATCGTGCCGGTCTCCAGCGGCTCGCGCAGCGCCTCCAGTGCGGAGCGTGCGAATTCGGGGAATTCATCGAGGAAGAGAACGCCGTGGTGCGCTCTCGAAATCTCGCCTGGCCTTGGCGGAGAGCCGCCGCCCACCAGCGCCACCGCACTGGATGTGTGATGGGGCGAAGACGTAGGCCGTGTCATCCAGCGCTGCGTCGCGAAGCGCCCGCCCAGGCTGGCCACGGCGGCGCTCTCCAAGGCCTCGTCGATGCTCATCGCGGGCAGCAGCCCGGCGAAGCGCTGGGCGAGCATGGACTTGCCCGAGCCGGGTTCGCCCATCATCAGCAGGCTGTGGCCGCCGGCCGCCGCGATCTCCAGTGCGCGCTTGGCGCTCGCGTGTCCCTTGACGTCGGCCAGGTCGGCATAGTGCGGCACGCCTGCGCCGGCCGTCGCACGGACCCGCGCCCAGCCGTCGGACGGCGGGTCGGGCCACTGGGAGGCGGCCTCGCTGTCGGCGACGAACTGGCGCACCACGTCCAGCAGGTGCCGGGCGCCATAGACCTCGCCGTCGGGCACCAGCGCGGCCTCCTGCGCACTGTCCAGGGGCAGCACCAGCCGCGTGGCCACGCCGCGCGTGTGCAGGGCCAGCGCCATCGCCAGGGCGCCGCGCACGGGCCGCAGCTCGCCCGACAGGGACAGCTCTCCCGCGAACTCGTGCCCGGCCAGCCGGGCGTTGTCGATCTGCCCGCTGGCCGCGAGGATGCCCAGCGCGATCGGCAGATCGAAGCGCCCCGAATCCTTCGGCAGGTCGGCCGGCGCGAGGTTGACGACGATCTTCTTGTTGTTGGGGTACTCCAGCCCCGCGTTCTGGATGGCCGAGCGCACCCGCTCGCGCGCCTCCTTGACCTCGGTTTCCGCCAGTCCGACCAGCGTGAAGCTCGGCAAGCCGTTCGCCAAATGCACCTCGACAGTGACACTGGCCGCTTCCAGCCCCAGCAAAGCGCGGCTTTGCACCAAAGACAGTCCCATTCTTCTCCCTCTCCCCAGTATGGTGCGTGATTCTTCCCGGACCCGCGGTGGTGCAACGCACCGGATAACTGCAACCACCCCGCAACAGACGTTGTAACGATTTGGCTCTCAGTCGAGGCGGTGTCCGGTGGCGCGAGGACCGGTATTCGTGCACTTTGGCACGCTCCCTGCTTTGAGCCTCCAGGTTCACAACACACTTGCGAGGAGTTTCCCGATGACGCACCGTACCGCCGTCCAGGCGCTGATCGTTCTGGCCACTGCATTGACCGCGTCGGGCGCAGCCCTTGCGCAGGCCACCACGGACGCCGCGGCACCTGCGGCAGCGCCCGCCCCGAACCTCACGGGCAACGTGTCCATCACCACGAACTACAAGTTCCGTGGCCAGGACCAGGACATGATCGGCAAGAACGACTACGCCAAGACCAAGGGCTTCAAGCCCGCCATCCAGGGCGGCCTGGACTACGCCTTCGGCGACAGCGGCTTCTACGTGGGCAACTGGAATTCCAGCGTCAACTGGCTCAAGGGCAACAGCATCGAGATGGACGTGTACGGCGGCTACAAGTTCAAGGCCGGCCCGTTGGACATGGACGTGGGTGCGCTCACCTACATCTACCCGGGCAACTCCTCGGGCAACACCACCGAGCTGTACGTCGCGGGCACCTACGCCAATGAAAGCCTCGGCTCCTTCACCGCCAAGTACTCGCACACAGTCTCCAAGGACTACTTCGGCTACGCAGGCAACAAGGCCGGCTCGGGCCTGAAGGGCACCAACACCGGCTACCTGAACCTGTCGTACAGCAAGGAGATCGTGCCCAAGGTCACGCTGAAGGCGGCCGTCGGCTACACGAACATGTCCAGCGACATCCGCAGCCTGGGCTACAAGAGCTACGTCGACTACAACGTGGGCGCGAGCTACGACTTCGGCAACGGCCTGTCGCTGACCGGTTCGGTGCAAGGCGCCAACAAGAAGAGCTCGTATGTCGCGGTCGCGAACCCGGGCATCGACCTGGGCTTCGGCCCCTTCGGCCAGACGACCTACTCGCCCAACAAGGCGCGCTTCATCCTGACGCTGACGAAGACGCTGTAAATAAAACAACGAGGTGCGGCCCAAGCTGCCGCACCATTTCATTTCCATCCGAAGGAGAAAACTCATGAAGCTGGTCACAGCCATCATCAAACCGTTCAAGCTCGACGAGGTGCGCGAAGCACTGTCGGCCATCGGCGTGCAGGGGATCACCGTCACCGAGGTGAAGGGCTTCGGCCGCCAGAAGGGCCACACCGAGCTCTACCGCGGCGCGGAGTACGTGGTCGATTTCCTGCCCAAGGTCAAGATCGAGGCGGCCGTCTCGGACGACCTCGTCGACCGCGTGATCGAGGCCGTCGAAGGCGCGGCACGCACCGGCAAGATCGGCGACGGCAAGATCTTTGTCTACAACCTCGAACAAGTCGTTCGCATCCGCACCGGCGAAACGGGCCGCGAAGCCCTCTGATCGAGTCCAGGCCCGAAAGAACAACGATTATGAAAAAACTGCTTGTCTCTCTTGCGTTCGGTTTGAGTGTGCTGGCTGCCGGCACCACCGCCCTTGCACAAACGCCCGCGGCCACGGCCGAGGCGCCCGCTGCTTCGGCATCCGCCCCCGCGGCGGCTGCCCCTGCGGCAGCGCCCGCCGCGGCTGCGGCCGCCGCCGCCCCCGCGGCGCCCGCAGCCGCACCGGCTCCGAAGATCGACTCCGGCGACACCGCCTGGATGCTGACTTCGACGCTTCTCGTGATCCTGATGACCATTCCCGGCCTCGCGCTGTTCTATGGCGGCCTGGGCCGCTCGAAGAACATGCTGTCGGTGCTGATGCAGGTCTTCGTGATCTTCTCGCTGATCAGCATCCTGTGGGCCGTCTACGGCTACAGCCTGGCCTTCTCGGGCGACGGCAACTTCCTGGGGACCTTCGACAAGATCTTCATGAAGGGCATCACGCAGGAGACCTTCGGCGCGCTGACCACGATTCCCGAATACGTGTTCGTCGCCTTCCAGGGCACCTTCGCAGCCATCACCGTGGCGCTGATCGTCGGCGCCTTCGCAGAGCGTGCCAAGTTCTCGGCCGTGCTGCTCTTCTCGGTGCTGTGGTTCACCTTCAGCTACGTGCCGATCGCCCACATCGTGTGGGGCGGCGGCCTGCTGGGCAAGGACGGCGCGCTGGACTTCGCCGGCGGCACCGTGGTGCACATCAACGCCGGTGTGGCCGGCCTGGTCGGTGCCTACATGGTCGGCAAGCGCGTCGGCTACGGCAAGGAAGCGTTCACGCCTCACTCGCTCACGCTCACCATGGTCGGCGCTTCGCTGCTGTGGGTCGGCTGGTTCGGCTTCAACGCCGGCTCGGCCGGTGCTGCCAACGCCGTCGCCGGCCTGGCCTTCATCAACACGGTGCTCGCCACCGCTGCCGCGGCGCTGTCGTGGATCCTGGGTGAGAGCCTGCACAAGGGCAAGGCCTCGATGCTGGGTGCCGCGTCCGGCGCCGTGGCCGGCCTCGTGGCCGTCACGCCGGCAGCCGGCTTCGTCGGCCCGATGGGTTCGATCGTGCTCGGCCTGCTGGCCGGCCTGGTCTGCCTGTGGGGCGTGGGCGGCCTGAAGCGCATGCTGGGCGCGGACGACGCGTTCGATGTGTTCGGCGTGCACGGCGTGGGCGGCATCCTGGGTGCCATCCTGACCGGCGTGTTCGCGGCCAAGGGCCTCGGCGGCACCGGCGGCGCAACGCCCGACACCTTCGCGATGGGCGCACAGGTCTGGATCCAGATCAAGAGCGTGGCGCTCACGGTCGTGTGGTCCGGCGTGGTGGCCTTCATCGCCTACAAGATCGCCGACCTGACCCTCGGCCTGCGTGTGTCGGAAGAAGAAGAGCGCGAAGGCCTCGACATCTCCTCGCACGGCGAGACCGCATATAACAGGTAAACCCCCAGGCTACGCGCACTTCGTGTCGCTACGCCAACCCCCTTGCGGGGGGCAACACCAGCGGCCCGGCAAAGCCGGTTCCGCGGTGTTCACCGATTGAAGAAAAAGTTTTCAAGCGAGGTCTCCTTTGGATGTTCAGCCCGCGAGCGCTCCGGCGCCAGCGGGCTTTTTTTTGCCCGCCGCCGCGATGGCCGGGGGCACAATCGCGACACCATGTGGACCTCCATCGAAGACAGCCTCTGCGAGCTCGGCGAGTCGCCGTTCTGGCACCCGGAAGAACGCTCGCTCTACTGGCTCGACATTCCCGGGCGTGCCGTGCTGCGCACGCGCGGCGACATCGGCTCGCCGGAGGCGAAGGTAGAGCGATGGCCCTTGTCCACCGAGCCCGGCTGCATGGCGCCGGCGCGCAGCGGCGGCCTCGTGATCGCATTGCGCGACGGCATCTACCGCGCGCGCCAATGGGGTGGCGAATTGGTCGCGATGGCGCGCGTGGAGCATGACGTGAGCACCATGCGCTTCAACGACGGCAAGTGCGATGCGCTGGGCCGCTTCTGGGCCGGCTCGATCAACGAGGCCAAGGACCGTGCCAATGCCGCGCTCTATTGCCTCGACGCACGCAGCAACACCGGCATCTCGCCGACCATCACGCAGATGGCCAACCAGGCCACCACCGCCAACGGCCTCGCGTTCTCGCCCGACGCCCGCACGCTCTATTGGGCCGACACCCCCGCACACGTGGTGCGCGCGTGGGACTGGGACGCCGAGGGCAACTCGCTCTCGCACGCTCGCGTGTTCCAGCAGTTCGACGCCAAGCCCGAGGGCTGGTCGCCAGACTCGCTGCTGCGCTACGGGGGGCGCCCCGACGGCGCCACCATCGACGCCGAAGGCTACTACTGGGTGGCGATGTTCGAAGGCGCGCAGCTGCTGCGTTTCTCGCCCTCGGGCCAGCAAGTGGCGGCCGTGCCGGTGCCCGTCCAGTGCCCGACCATGCCCTGCTTCGGCGGCGACGACCTGAAGACGCTGTTCGTCACCAGCGGCCGCAAGGGTCGGCCCGCCGCCGAGATCGAGCAGCGGCCGGCCTCGGGCACGGTGATCTCGATGCAGGTCGAGACGCGAGGGTTGCCTGTGAACTTCTTCGAGGACTGATTGGCGTGAAGCGCGTTGTTCGGGGTGCGATCACGCCGACGGGGGACATTCGCGGAGGGGAGTACCCGGTGTCCTGTGCACGCGCCCAGAACGCGATCGTCCCGCAAAGAAGCTAAGACGCCATGGCTGCGCAGCACATCCCCCCGATCCAATGCCTGCTGACCTTCGAGGCCGTCGCAAGGTTGCGGCACGCGGGCCGCGCGGCCGACGAGCTGTGCGTCACGCCCAGCGCGGTGAGCCACCGCATCCGCCAGCTCGAATCGCACGTCGGCTTCAAGCTCTTCGGCCGCAGCGACTTCAGCCTCACGGCGGACGGCGCGGCCTACCTCGCCAACGTGCGCACGGGGCTCGCCGCGCTGCAGGCCATGCCGCTCGGCGCCAACGCCGCGCAGCGCGCCACTCGCCTGCGCATTGCCGTCACGCCCACCTTCAGCCGGCAGTTCCTCATGCCCCGACTGGAGCTGTTCCGCAACATCTACCCCGACATCGAGCTGGTGCTGCAGGTGTCGATCCCGCTGCTCGACGTGACGGCCGAGCAGGCCGACCTCGAAGTGCGCTACGGCCCCGGCGGGTATGCCGACTGCGAGCACCGGCTGTTGCTCGAGGAGCAGGTGGTGCCCGCGTGCAGCCCCAGCTATCTCAACGAGTTCGGGCCGTTCACGGGTTTTCGCACCGCGGCCGAGATCGCCAGCGCGCGGCTGATCCGCAGCCCGCTCGAACCCTGGGGCACCTGGTTCGCGAGCTGCGGGCTCGACCAGCCCGAGCCGAACATCGGCGCGCAGTTCAACGACCTGGGACTCGTGTACGACGCCGCCGCCAGCGGCTTCGGCATTGCGCTGGTGCGGCAGAAGCTGGGCGCCGCGTGGTTCGAATCGGGCCGGCTGGTCGCGCTGTCCGAGCAGGCCGTGCCGTCGCCGCACCGCCACTACATCTGCTGGCAGCCGGGCACGCTGGAGCGCTGGGAGTGCGCGGCCTTCACCGATTGGCTGGAACAGAGCCTGCGCTGAAGAACCAATCACCACGTTCGCGAAGTTCTTTCAAGCACCCGGCAAAAATCCGTCAACCCAGGGCCGCCGCAATTCCGTAGAGTGCGTGAAATAAACCCCGAGACATCCCGCGAGCAGAAGAAAGCAGAAAGAGGTCGCCGCATGAATGCGCCGCTCACCCCCACGCAGCACGATTCGCTGCAGAAAACACAGCGCCAGTCCGAAGTGGTGCGCGCGCTGCAGGCGCATCTGCCCGCCCACGCGCTGATCTGGCAGGCCGAAGACACCACGCCCTACGAGTGCGACGGCCTCACCGCCTACCGCGCCCGCCCGCTGGTGGTGGCCCTGCCCGAGACCGAGGCGCAGGTGGCCGCCGTGCTCAAGGCCTGCCACCAACTCGGCGTGCCCGTGGTGGCGCGCGGCGCGGGCACCGGGCTCTCGGGCGGCGCCATGCCGCACACCATGGGCGTGACCATGTCGCTGGCCAAGTTCAACCGCATCCTGAAGATCGATCCGGTGAGCCGCACGGCCGTCGTGCAGTGCGGCGTGCGCAACCTCGCCATCAGCGAGGCGGCCGCGCCTTTCAACCTGTACTACGCACCCGACCCGTCGAGCCAGATCGCTTGCACCATCGGCGGTAACGTCGCCGAGAACTCGGGCGGCGTGCACTGCCTGAAGTACGGCCTGACGCTGCACAACGTGCTGCGCGTGCGCGGCTTCACGGCCGAGGGCGAGCCCATCGAGTTCGGTGGCGAGGCGCTCGACGCGCCGGGGCTCGACCTGCTCGCGCTGGTCATCGGCAGCGAAGGCATGCTGGCCGTGACCACCGAGGTCACCGTCAAGCTCGTACCGAAACCGCAGCTCGCGCGCTGCATCATGGCCAGCTTCGACGACGTGCGAAAGGCCGGCGACGCGGTGGCCGCGGTGATCGCGGCCGGCATCATCCCGGCGGGCCTGGAGATGATGGACAAGCCCATGACCGCCGCCGTCGAAGACTTCGTGCGCGCGGGCTACGACCTCGACGCGGCGGCCATCCTGCTGTGCGAATCCGATGGCACACCCGAAGAGGTCGAGGAAGAAATCGGCCGCATGACCGCCGTGCTGCGCGGCTGTGGCGCCACCGCCATCGCGTGCAGCAACAGCGAGGAAGAGCGCATGAAGTTCTGGAGCGGGCGCAAGAACGCGTTCCCCGCCTCGGGCCGCATCAGCCCCGACTACATGTGCCTCGACTCGACCATCCCGCGCAAGCGGCTCGCGGACATCCTGCTGGCCATCCAGCAGATGGAGAAGAAATACAACCTGCGCTGCTGCAACGTGTTCCACGCGGGCGACGGCAACCTGCATCCGCTGGTGCTGTTCGATGCCAACGACCCCGACGAGCTGCACCGTTGCGAACTGTTCGGCGCCGACATCCTCGAGACCAGTGTCGCGATGGGCGGCACGGTATCGGGCGAGCACGGCGTAGGCGTGGAGAAGCTCAACAGCATGTGCGTTCAGTTCACAGCGGCCGAGAACGAGCAGATGTTCGGCGTGAAGCGCGCCTTCGATCCCGAGGGTATGTTGAATCCCGGCAAAGTGATTCCCACACTGCAGCGCTGCGCCGAGTACGGCAAGCAGGTGGTGCGCGGGGGGAAGTTGCAGCATCCGGATCTGCCGAGGTTCTGACATGGCGACCTGTTTTAACCCGTGGGTTCATTCGGGGCGCGATCACGCCGACGGGGTACCTTGCTCCGCGAATGTCCCCCGGCCTTCGGCCTCCTCCTTTATTTCGCTGCGCAAGGCACCCCGCCGGCGTGATCGATCAGAGCACTTGTTGATCGGCCAGCACAAGAGCAGCGCTCGTTGTGCACAGGGCGCCGGGTGCTCCCCGCAGCGAAATAAAGGAGGAGCCGAAGGCGGGGGACATTCGCGGAGGGGAGTACCCGGTGGCCTGTGCACGCACCCCGAACAACAGCACTCACGATGGACCGCCAGATGAGTACCGACACAGCACTCCACCAGATCATCGAGCGCATTCGTACTGCAGCCGCAGCCAGCACACCGCTGTGCATTCGCGGCGGCGGCACCAAGGATTTCTACGGCGAGGCGCCGCATGGCGAGGTCTTGAGCACAGCCGACCTCACCGGCATCACGAGCTACGAGCCAAGCGAGCTGGTCGTCACAGTGCGCGCCGGCACGCCGCTCGCCGAACTGGAAGCGGTGCTTGCGGAAAAAGGCCAGTGCCTGCCGTTCGAGCCGCCACGCTTCGGCGGAAACGGCACCGTCTGCGGCATGGTCGCGGCCGGCCTCAGCGGACCCGCGCGCGCGAGCGTCGGCGCGGTGCGCGACTACGTGCTCGGCGCCACGCTGGTCAACGGCCGCGGCGAGCTGCTGACCTTCGGCGGGCAGGTGATGAAGAACGTCGCGGGCTACGACGTTTCGCGCGTGCTGGCCGGTTCGCTCGGCACGCTGGGCGTGATCGCCGAAGTGAGCCTCAAGGTACTGCCTGCCGCGCCTGCCGAGGCCACGCTAGCATTCGCCTGCGGCCAGGCCGATGCGCTGCGCCTGCTCAACGAATGGGGCGGGCGGCCGCTGCCGCTGAATGCGAGCTGCTGGTTTGAATACGAAGGCGCGGGAGCGCTTTACCTGCGCCTGCGCGGCGCCGCGGCCGCCGTGGAAGCCGCATGCACACACCTCGGCGGCGAGCGCAAGAACAACGCGCGTGCCGCCGCCGAATGGCAATCGCTGCGCGACCAGCAACTGCCGTGGTTCGCCACCGGCGAAGGCACGGACGCGCTCTGGCGCCTGTCGGTGCCGCAGACCGCGCCGGTGCTCTCGCTCGACGGCGCCGCGCCCTTGATCGAATGGCACGGCGGCCAGCGCTGGTACAAGGCGCGGCCCGATCAGGCCGCGCGCATCCGCGAGATCGCGCGCGCCGCGGGCGGTCACGCCACGCTGTTCCGCCTGCCCCGGTCGGACACCCAAGGCAAGGTCCCGCGCTTCGACGCGTTGAGCGCGCCCGTCGAACGCATCCAGCGCGCGCTGATGCGCGAGTTCGATCCGCACGGCCTCTTCAACCGCGGCCGCCTGCTCGCCTCCACGTAGAACAAGAACCGACATGCAAACCGAGCTCGCCCCCGAATTCCGCGGCACCGACGAAGGCCGCGAAGCCGAAGCCATCCTGCGCAAGTGCGTGCACTGCGGCTTCTGCACCGCCACCTGCCCCACCTACCAGCTGCTCGGCGACGAGCTCGACGGCCCGCGCGGGCGCATCTACCTCATCAAGCAGGTGCTCGAAGGCAAGGCGCCGACGCGCAGCACGCAGCTGCACCTCGACCGCTGCCTGACCTGCCGCAACTGCGAGAGCACCTGCCCGAGCGGCGTGCAGTACGGCAACCTCGTCGACATCGGCCGCAGGATCGTCGACGAGAAGGTGCCGCGCCCCGCGATGGAGTCGGCGCAGCGCTGGCTGCTGAAAGAGGGCCTACCGTCGCCGCTGTTCGGCCCGGCGATGAAGCTCGGCCAGTCGGTGCGCGGCGTCTTGCCCGAGGCGTTGAAAGCCAAGGTGCCCGCCAGGCAGGATGCCGGCGCCTGGCCCACCGCCACGCACGCGCGCAAGGTGCTGATGCTCGCGGGCTGCGTGCAGCCGTCGATGATGCCGAACATCAACAGTGCCACTGCACGCGTGCTCGACGCGGCCGGCATACAGGCGGTGATCGCACCCGAGGCCGGCTGCTGCGGCGCGGTGAAGTTCCACCTCAACGACCAGGACGGAGGCAAGGCGCAGATGCGCGCCAACATCGATGCGTGGTGGCCTTTCGTGGAGCGCAACGAGGTGGAGGCCATCGTGATGAACGCTTCGGGCTGTGGTGTCACCGTGCGCGAGTACGGCCACATCCTACAGCACGACGCGGCCTACGCGCTGAAGGCGGCACGCATCAGCGAGCTCACGCGCGACCTGAGCGAATTGCTGCCGGACCTCGTGCCTGCCCTGAAGGCCCGCGTGCGCGCGCCGCAGGGCGTGGTGGCCTACCACCCGCCGTGCACGCTGCAGCACGGCCAGAAGCTGCGCGGCGGCGTCGAGACGCATCTGCGCGCGCTGGGCTTCGACATCCGCGTGGCAATGAACGAATCGCACCTGTGCTGCGGCTCGGCTGGCACCTACTCGGTGCTGCAGCCCGAGCTGGCCTATCCGCTGCGCGACCGCAAGCTCGGCCACCTGGAGCAGCTGCAGCCGAGTGTCATCGCCTCGGCCAACATCGGCTGCATCACGCACCTGCAAAGCGGCAGCCGGGAGACGCCCGTGCGGCACTGGGTGGAACTGCTGGACGCGGCGCTGGCGGCGGCCTGATCGCACACCGAAGAGCGCTCTGGTCCGACTCGCGCCATGGCAATTCGCGCCGCATCATGGCAGCACCGATTTTTCCAAGGAGCAAGCCTCATGTCTTCTGTTCAAGCAGCTTCCATCGTTCCGAAGAAGCACCTGCGGCACGCCCTGCTGGCGCTGGCTTGCGTGGCCGCTGCCGTTGGCGTGCAAGCCCAGTCGGCCATGCCGCAATGGAAGGGCGAGGGCGCGGTGCGCTATGTCTGCGGCGGCATCGGCTCGGACGAATCGACCGCCATGCGCGCGGCCATGAAGGAGCATCCTCTGGCGCTGCTCTTCGCGCGCTCCGACGGTGCCTACCTGACGGATGTCCAGGTCGACATCAAGGGCGCCGACGGAGCGCCTTCGCTGGGCCTGCGCGCCAGCGGGCCGGTCTGCCTGATCGACCTGCCGGCGGGCCGCTACACCATCGACGCTGCCATGGCCGGCAGTGCCAAGAGCCAGACGGTGACGGTGGGCGGCGGTTCGAAGACCGTCGATTTCAGGTTCTGAACTCCCGGTGCGCTCAGGGCGTGCCGCAGTGCAGCGGCAAGCTCAGCCAGAACGTGGTGCCCACGCCCGGTGCGCTCTGCGCCTCGATGCGCCCGCCGTGCTGCTGCACGACCGCGCGCACCACTGAAAACCCAAGGCCCATGCCGCGTGCGGCGGGCATCGGGGCAGGCGCGGCGGCAGCCTGATCTTCCTTGTGCATGGCAAGGCGCTGGCCGCGCGGCGTGGTCAGCAGGGTCTGCAGTTGCGAAGGTGTCATGCCCGAGCCTTCGTCGCTGACGGTGATGCGAACAACGCTTCCACCGGGGCTCTGGAGATCGGGCATGGCCTCCATGCGCAGGCTCACGCAGCCGCCCTGGCTGCTGTGGCGGATGGCGTTGTTCAGCAGGTTCACGATGGCGCGCGTCAGCAGCGCGCCGTCGGCCCGGATCGTTGTTTCATCGGTTTCGTCGAGCCCTGTCTCCACGCGCACGCCATGGGTCCGGGCGTAGGGCCACACCTGATCCCGCGCGTCGAGCAGCACCGTGCCGACATGCGTTTCCGCAAAGCGGTAGTCGTTCGACCCGGCCTCGGTGTAGTCCATGAAACCCTCGGCCAGCGCGAGTGTGCATTCCGCTTCCCGGCGGATCGCCCGCAGCAGATCCGCCGGCGCCGGTGCCGCGTCCGTCTCGGCGTCATGCATCGACAACAGGCTGAGGATGGTGATCTGCGGGCTGCGCAGGTCGTGGGACAGAAAGCGCCGCCATTCATCGCGCTGGCGCTGGGCTTCGCGCTCGGCGGTGAGTTCGGGCAGTGCCACCACCCAGCCCCGCTCGTCACGCGCCGCGGCGCCGAAGGGCGCGGCCTCGAACTGGAACACGTGCGCCTCGGTGGTCTGGTATTCGCCGCGCAGGCGCACGGTCCAGTGGGGGTGTTCCGCCGCCATCGCTGCATCGGCTTGCACCGTGGTCGCCAGGGTCGCGAGCAACCTGGGCAGCGACACACCCCTGAGTGCCGCTGCCTCGCCGTCGCGCGAAGGCGGCGCACCGGCGCGCAACAGGCGAAAGGCCGCGGCGTTGCTCGATCCGATGCGCCCGTCTTCGTCGCAGATCAGCATGGCGACGGGCACGGTGTGCATGGCTTCGTCCATCAGCTTCTGCATGCGCTGGACACGGGCAATGGCCCGGTCCAGGGCCTGCTTGGGTTGCTGCGCGGAATCGGCCGCCGCAGGCGCGAGGGCCGGGAGCATCTCGAAGGCGCCGGCCGGAAGCATGTCCAGCGCCTGGGCGCGCTCGCGGAGAAAGGCGAACTGAGACTCCAGCCGCCGCCAGCTCCACAGCAGGTAGAGGATGGCGAGCCCCGATATGGGGGCCGCCGGAGGCAGCCACCAGTGCCGCGCGAGCATGGCGGCGATGCTGAGCAGCAGGCAGGTCGCGGCCAGGCTGAAGGCGACCGGCAAGGCGTGGTGCGCCATGCGGATCAGCAGCCACAGCGCGATCCAGATCGGCACCACCGTCCATGCCGCATAGGCGAGTGGCGGCAGCACGCTGATGTTGCGCGCATGAAGCAGGTTGTCGATCGCATTGGCGTGCACCTCGACGCCGGACAGCACGCCCCGGACGCCCGCATGGGGTGCCAGCGTCTGGTCGCCGAGGCCCGGGGCCGTGGCGCCGATGAGCAGCAGCTTGCCCTGCAGCAGCGCATCGGGCACTTCCCCACGCAGTGCGCTCACATACGACACCGTGCGGTAGCTGCCGCGCGGGCCGGCGAACAGCAGGCGCAGCGGGTCCTCGCGCACCCAGGTGCCGGACGATGCCGCTGGGGGATCTTGCGGCGGGACGCGGCCCGTCATGAGCGCCCCCACATAGGGCTGCAGGTGCCCGGCGTATCCCTCGCGCAGGTACAGCGTGCGCGCCACCCCGTCGGAATCCGGCGTCAGGCCCGCATGGCCGACGCCCCTGGCGCGTTCGGCGAATGCCGCGAGCGGCGGCAGGAAGCCCGGCCAGTTCTCGCTCATCGACGCCAACGGCGGGGCATGCAGCAGCGGCAGGTAGACCGGCAGCTTGCCCATGGCTTGCGCCAGCCGCTCGTCATCCCGCGGGTTGATGCTGGGCTCGGTCAGGAAAAGATCCAGCAGCACCGCGCGCGGTGCATGGGGCGCCAGTCGCTCCAGCAGCCGGGCGTGGGTTTCCCTGGACCAAGGCCAGCGGCCGAGTTCGCCCAGGCTGCGTTCGTCGATCGCGATGATCATGATGTCGGGCGTCGCGGTGTGCGATGCAAGGCGCAGCATCCGGTCATGGATCGAGGCATCGATCTGCGTCACGATGGGGCGCTGCGCCAGTCCCAGCATGGCAATGGGTAACAGCAGCGCCATCAACAGCCGTTCGATGACGAGCCGCGTGCGCATTGCGAAGGCCCGGCTCAACGCGCGGGAATGTCGAAGCTTCCGCCGAAGCCCTGCCGGGGGCTCGCGGGTTCAGTGCTGCCCGGCTGCTGCTCGCGCACGCGCCAGTGGTAGCGGCCGCCGACCGCGAAGGGGCCCACCGTCATGCCCGTGGCGTAGACAGCCGGCTCGCTGAGCAGCAGCAGCGAGAAGTCGGCGCTGCGCGAAAGCTCGAAGGCGTAGCGCCGACCGGAAACCCCGGGCCACCGGATCTCGACGCGGCCGTCGGCTATCGGCGTGGCCGTTCCTGCGCTGCTGCCCTGTCCACTTGCACTGGATGGCGGCAGGTAGACCGTGCTGTCGCCCGGCAATCCCTCGAGCTGTGCGGCATCGAAGGCGGTGAGGCGAAGCTGGTAGAAGCCGGGCTCGATTTCGGGCGGCACGGTGAATGCGGGGCCGGTGCCGCGCTGCTCGTGCACCGGCAGCAGGACGCGCTCGTCGCGCGCGAGCTGCAACCGGTAGCCCTTGGCGTTCGCGACCGGCACGAGTTCGAGCGTCCGGTCGCCGCTTCGGGGCCCGGTGGCAGGCAGGAGCTGGGGCGCCGTCAGCAGGGTGCGCGCCTCGGCGCTGCCGTCTTCCAGCAGGACGGCGCCGTGGCCCGCGCGCAGTACGAGGGCAGGAGCTGCAGGCGCTGCGGGCCGCTGCGGGTCTTGTCGTCCTGCCGCGGCGCTCTTGCCGACCGACACTTCGCCTTCGATGACCTCGCTGGCCAGCAAGCCGCCTTCGTCGCGCACGCGGAAATGGGTGCCGCGCACGCCCAGGCCCAGCGACCGCGCACGGATCTCGAACTGCTGGCTGGGCCGCTGCTTCTGGACTTGCGACTCCACGCGCCCTTCGATGAGCCGCAGCCTGACCGTCGCGGCATCGATCGCCAGCACTTCGAGCGCGCTGCGGGAGGGCAGCACGACGCGGCTGCCGCCAGGCAGGCCCAGGGTAACGAAGGCCTCGCCGCCGGTGGTGAGGATGTCGCCCGGCTGGATCGGCATGCCGGGGGAGAGCGCCTGTTCGCCCCCGCTGCCGCCGCGGCGGCGCGAGGCCGCTCCTTCGACTGCCGTCACCACGACTGCGCCCTCGGGCACGATGCGGCCGTCCGCGAAATGCAGCACCGTGCCGGGTTGCAGCAGGCGAGGCTCGCCGACCTGGTTGCGCTGCTGCACCTCGGGCCAGCGCTGCGGTGCCTGCAGGCGCTGCCCCGTGATGCCCCAGAGTGTTTCGCCGGGCTGCACGACGTGCGGGGTCGGCTGCGACTGTGCGGACACCGCGAATGCAATGAACCAGGCGCATGCCACCAGCTGCCTGCACTGCATCGCTTGAGAATCTCCCCTCGTTCCGTGATCGCTCTTTGTCATGTCGGAATCGTTCTGGTTGGCGGGAGCATAGTCCTTGCCCCCTGCGGCACCATCAGGGTTCCTCCTGCCGGGTGGCTTCGAGCCGATAGCCGCGTCCATAGACCGTGCGCAGACTCAGCCCGCGCTCCGCCTCCAGCCCGAGCTTGCTGCGCAAGCGGTAGATGTGGCTGTCCAGCGTGCGCGACGGCAGCTCTTCGCCGCTGTAGCCGGCGCTTTCCAGCAGATGGGCGCGCGACACCACGCCGCCCATGTGCTGGAACAAGACCAGCACCAGCTTGAACTCGCGATCGGTGAGCGCATGCCGCTCGGGCGGTGCGCTGTCCGGCGGAACCGGATGGATCAGCACGTTCTGCGTGAGCCTGTCGAACTCCCATCGGCCGAAGCGCTCCTGGTCCGATTGCGCCACCGGCGAGCGCCTGGCCATCAGGCGCTGCACGCGCGCACGCAACTCCAGCGGGCGGAACGGCTTGACGATGTAGTCGTCGGCGCCGAAGTTCAGCGCCTGCACCACGTCCTGCTCCGAGGTGCGGGAACTGAGCATGAGCACGGGCACCAGGTCGTGCTGCCAGGTGCGCAGCCATTTCAGCAACTCGAGCCCTTCCAGCCCCGGCACGTTCCAGTCGAGCACCAGCAGGTCGAAGCTTTCCCGCCGCAGCACCTGCTGCAGCGCGGCGCCGTCGGTGAAGGCCGTGCACGCCACCGTCGTTTCTCCCACCGTGAACAGCTGCTCCATCGTCCGCACGAGGTGGGACAGCTGGTCGGGGTCGTCTTCGAGGATGGCGATGCGCATGGGGTCCGTTCGTTTGGCGGCGGGATTCTGACAGCGAATCGAAGGACCAAATCTGACGATTTCACACAAACCGCCGCAGTTACTCGAAGGATGCGAACAGTGTAAAAAAAATTCACAAACCGACACGAAAAGTGCCGGCAATTCTGACGAAACCTCGTGGCGTGTCCGCGCCGCGGAACCTCCCTCGACATCATCCGCGCCCTGTGCAGTGCCGGCCGGTGCTGCGATCTCGCAAAAGCCACAGTCTCCCGTGCCCGGTCATGGACGAGGTTGTGCATGCAACCTGATTGATCGAGGAAGATTGAAATGAACAAGACCTACCGGTCTGTATGGAACGAGGCACTGGGTGCCTGGGTGGCTGTGAGCGAGGTTGGGGCCGCGCGTGGAAAGAAGTGCCGCGGAGTCGGTGATGCGCGGGTGCGGGCTGCGGCACTTGCGGCGGCGTGTGCAATGAGTTCGACCGCGTGGGCGGATACGGCCATTGGTGCTAGCTTGACTTCCAATCCCGGTGGGGCCGTTTGCTCGACCAGTACCTCGCCGGCAACCTCAACTTCCACCTGGACCTGCCAAGTACCCAACGGCAGCGGGGGTTTTGCCACCATGTCCGGCATCCCGAGCACGGCGGCAGGGACTCCTGACACGTCCTTCCTTTCCACACTCATCTCGGCCAACCTGGGCGCCGGTGCGGTTCTCATTGGATCGACCACTACCTCTGCGGCAGGAAAAAATGCCATCGCGATCGGCGGCGGGGCGAAGGCAGTCAGTGAGAACGCGATCGTGATGGGTGCCCAGGCGGGAACCGGATCGACCGCCGTCTCTAACAACCAGATTGCGCTGGGCTACAGGACGGGACAGACGGTCAACGGCTCGAACAACATCGCTCTAGGCATGGATACCGGCAGCGGCGTTTCGGGGAGCAACAACATCTCCCTGGGCCAGACCTCCGGGATGTATGTCACCGGCGCAGGCAATCTCAGCATGGGTCTTGGCGCTGGCTACAGGGTCGCAGGCAGTGGAAATATCGCGTTCGGCGCGAATACCGCTCAGAGCGTGACCGGCGATCGCAACGTCGCCATCGGAGACGGTGCGGGCTACACCATCACGGCCAGCGAAACGGTGGCGCTCGGCTACTTGTCGAATGCAAGCAGGGGTGGCGGTGCGGCTCTCGGCACCCACACGTCTGTGACGGTTGCCGACGGCGTGGCTCTCGGCAGCAATTCTGTGGCCAGTACTTCTGCGAACGGTGTGGGCTTCGTTCCTGCGACCGCGGCGGCGGCCGAAAAAACCGCCATCGTGAACACCACGTTCGGGTCATTGGCTCCAGTATCGGTGGGCTCCGCTTTATCCGGCACGAGACAAATCCAATATGTGGCGGCAGGCACGGCCGACAGCGACGCGGTCAACGTGAGCCAGCTCAAGGCGGTGTCCAGCGCGGCGGCGGCAGGGGCTGTGCATTACTACAGCGTCAAATCGACCGACCAGAGTGCCGGCAGCAACTATGCCAACGACGGCGCCACGGGCGTCAATTCAATGGCTGCCGGCGTGGGGGCAACAGCAGCGACGCAGGGTTCCGTTGCGATCGGACACGGCGCCAAGACGATCCTGTCTCCTGCTTCTGTCGGCGGTATCGCGATCGGGGAATCCGCGACGGCAATGGGTTCGAATATCGCCATCGGACAAAGGGCGGGCGAATCTTCCACCTCAAGCAACAGCTACTTCATCGGTGAATCGGCGGGCCAGGGATCCAGCACGAACGGATCGATCGCGGTTGGGTACCAAGCAGCTTCGCGATCGACAGCGACCACCAGCTCCTTTTTTGGTGCGAACGCGGGCAGCGACTCCTCGGGCTACGGACTGGCCGGTTTTGGGACCTTCGCGTTGGAAGGAAGCCAGGGGGATTCAAATGCAGGCTTCGGCTATTCGGCGGGCAGTTCTTCGACCGGATCCAGCAATTCGTCCTTTGGTAGCGGCGCAGGCACGTCCGTCACGGGGAACTCCAATGTTGCGATTGGAGACTCCTCGGGCGGTGGCGTGAAGGGCGACTACAACTTTGCAGGAGGCTATGCGTCAGGCTACGGAAGCACCGGCAGTCGCAACGTCGCAATCGGCTATTTCGCGAACGTCGATGAAGCGACTGCTGCTGGTGTCACGGCCAACGATGTTGTCGCCATCGGATCCAGAGCATTGGCCGGCAAGGACAGCGCCATAGCGATCGGCACCAGCGCAAAAGCCACAGGCCTGCAGTCCATCAGCATCGGCACCGGCAACGTGGTCGGCGGCGATCATTCGGGCGCCATCGGCGACCCCAGCATCATCAACGGCGCCAACAGCTACAGCGTCGGCAACAACAACACCATTGGCGCCACCACCAGCGATGCTTTCGTGCTGGGCAACAACGTCCACCTGGGCGCCGATGCGGCCGGCGCCACGACCGCCAGCGTCAGCGGGGCCGTGGCGCTGGGCAGCGACACCAGCGTGACGCAGCCTGGCGGCGTGGCACTGGGGCAGGGGTCGGTGGCAAGCACGGCAGCGGGCATCGCGCCCTACGTTCCACCGAGCGCCGCCGCGGCACAGGCCAGCGCCATCACCTCAACCACCGGCACACTGGCGGCCGTCAGCGTGGGCGACGCGGCCAACGGCAAGTTCCGCCAGATCACCGGCGTGGCCGCCGGCGCCGCCGACAGCGATGCGGTCAACGTGAGCCAGCTCAAGGCGGTGTCCAGCGCGGCGGCGGCGGGCGCGGTGCACTACTACAGCGTGAACGACGGGGGCACGCAGCAGGGCAACTACAGCAATGGCGGCGCCACGGGACTGAACAGCCTGGCGGCGGGCGTGAATGCGACGGCGGAGGCCGCCAATTCGGTTTCCATGGGCAACGGCGCGAGCGTGGGAGCTATCGCCACCGGCGGCATCGCCATCGGCACGGGCGCGTCGGTGTCGGGGACCGTTTCCACGGGTGCGACCACGCCTTCGACGTTCTACTCGTCGATCGCCATCGGCAACAACGCGAAGTCGCATGACGCGCAGGAAGTGGTCATCGGCACCAATGCAGGTTTGAACGCCACCATGCTGGCGCAGCCGGGCTACCTGTCCGACAGCGTGATGGTCGGGGCGCAGGCGGGCACCAACTCGAAGTACCAGTATGCGACCTTCATCGGCCAGGAGGCCGGGCGCAATACCAACGGTGCCCACAACACCGCTGTCGGCCAGAACGCGATGCGTTTCATGGACGGCAGCGCCAACACGGCGCTGGGCAGCAATGCGCTGGCATCGGCCAATGCTTCGGGTCTCAATCCGGCGTCGGGGTCCAGCAATACGGGCATCGGTTCCGGGGCCGGGGTCAGCCTGCAAGGCAGCGGAAATGCCTACCTGGGCGCCTCAGCGGGGGCGGGCACGATCGGCAGCAACAATGTAGCCAGCGGCAATAGCGCCGGGGCTTCCGTCGAAGGCAGCGGCAACGTCGCGAGCGGCTACGTCGCCGGCAACAACGTGACCGGCAGCAACAATGTCGCGAGCGGCTTCCTGACGGGCATCAACGTGACCGGCGACTACAACATCGCCAGCGGTTTCATGGCCGGTACGGGCATCACCGCCAATGACACCGTGGCCATTGGCTCGCAAGCGCGGGCCTCTCAGAACAGCGCTATCGCCATCGGCAACGGCGCCCGTGCGAACGGCCTCCAGTCGATCAGCATCGGCACCGGCAACCAGGTCAATGGCGCGCATTCCGGCGCCATCGGCGACCCCAGCTATATCGACGCCGACGACAGCTACGCCATCGGCAACAACAACACCATCGCGGTCGGCGCCAACCAGAGCTTCGTGCTCGGCAACAACGTCACGGTGGCCAACGCCAACAACGTGGTGCTCGGCAACGGTAGCGCCGACAAGGCGGCCGTGCAGGTCAGCAGCGCCACGGTGCCGGGCGTGATCGCCACGCTCAATCCGGACGGCTCGGTCAGCTATGCGCCGGGGCCGTCCATCACCTACGGCAACTTTGCCGGCACCGCCGCGGGCGTGGTGAGTGTGGGCGCCCCCGGCGCCGAGCGGCAGATCGTCAACGTCGCGCCGGGCGAGATCAGCAGCACCAGCACGGATGCCATCAACGGCAGCCAGCTGTACGCGGTCGCCAGCACCGTCAATGCGCTGGGCGGCAGCATCACCACCATCGTCAACAACGCGCAGACGCACTACTACAGCGTGAACGACGGCGGCACCAGGCAGGGCAACTACGACAACAGCGGCGCGAGCGCGGCCAACAGCATTGCTGTCGGCGCGGGGGCGAGCGTCGGCTCCGGTGCGGTCAATTCGCTGGCCGTGGGCACCAATGCCAGTGCCACCACCGCCAACAGCGTGGCCGTGGGCCCGAACGCCACCGCCAGCACCGACAACAGCGTGGCGCTCGGCGCGGGCTCGACCACCGCCGCGGCCACGCCCACGGCCAGCACCACCATCCAGGGACAGACCTACGACTTCGCCGGCGCCGCGCCGGTGGGCGTGGTCAGCGTCGGCGCGCCAGGGGCCGAGCGCCAGATCCAGAACGTGGCGGCCGGCCAGATCAGCGCCACCAGCACGGACGCGATCAACGGCAGTCAGCTCTATGCAACCAACCAGGCCATCAACAACATCCAGGTCGGCGGTGCAGGCATCAAGTACTTCCACGCCAACTCGCAGGCCGCGGACTCGCAGGCGGCCGGCGCGGAGAGCGTGGCCATCGGGCCGCAGGCGATCGCGCTGGGCAACAGCGCTTTTGCGGGCGGCAGCGGCGCGCAGGCGAATGGCGCAAGCAGCATCGCGCTGGGCGCGAATGCCATCGCCACCACCAGCAGCGGCGTGGCCCTTGGCAGCGGCGCATCGGCCGACCGCGCCGGCATGAACGGGCAGCGCGAGATGTTCTCGAACGTCTCGGTGCTGTCCGCGCAGGGCGCGGTGTCGGTGGGCAGTGCAGGCAACGAGCGCCAGATCACCAACGTCGCGGGCGGCACGCAGGCCACCGATGCGGTGAACGTGCGCCAGCTGCAGGCGGTGCAGGCCGGCAGCGTGCGCTACGACACGAACGTGGATGGCAGCGTCAACTACAACAGCGTGACGATGGGCAACGGCAGCGCCGCCGGTCCGGTGGCGGTGCACAACGTGGCGCCGGGCGTGGCGCCCACCGATGCCGTCAACGTGCAGCAGCTGAACCAGTCCAGCGCGGCCAACACGGCCTACACCGATGCGCGCGTCAACGCGCTCGGCAGCGAGATCCGGGGCGTCGCGCGCAATGCCTACGCCGGCGTGGCCGCCGCCATGGCGGTGCAGATGCCCGGCACCTACGTGCCCGGCAAGACGGTGATGCGCATCGGCTATGGCGTCTTCAAGGGCGAGAGCGCGGTGGGCGTGAGCTTCCGCCGCACCTCGGAGAACAACGCATGGAGCCTGACGGGCGGCGTGGGCATGAGTCGCGCGGGAGCGGCCGCCACGGTCGGCGCCGAGTGGGTCTTCAATTGAGCGCGGGGAGAAGAGAAATCATGAATCGAACGATCTGTGGAGCTGCACTGGCAGCGGCAATGCTGGTGCTCCAGGGCTGTGCCTCGCCGGGCGCTGCCATCGACAAGGACGCGCAGGCGCGCGTCGCATCGGAACGGCCGGAGGCGCCCAGGCCCGAGGACTTTCCGGACCTTGGCAGCGCCAAGTGGAAGCAAGGCGCCTTTCCCGGCACCGACGCGTTCGCACGCATGCGCACCGGCATGGGCAAGGACCAGGTGCGCGAACTGCTGGGCTGGCCGCATTTCAGCGAAGGACTCTGGGGCGTGCGCGAGTGGAACTACATCTTCCACTTCCGCACGGGCAAGAGCGCCGACTATGTGACCTGCCAGTACATGGTGCGCTTCAGCGGCGACGGCGTGTCGACGGGCGGCTGGTGGAAGAACCCCGACTGCGCCTTGCTCGCGCAGCCGCCGGCGGCTACGCCGATTCCGGCCAGCACCAGGCTGGCGCCGCCGCAGAAGGTCACGTTGAATGCCGACGGCCTGTTCCGCTTCGACGGCTCTTCGCTGTCGGACCTTCTCCCCGACGGACAGGTGCGCATCGAGCGGCTGGCCGCCGAGCTGCGGGGCAACTTCAGGTCGCTGCACTACATCGTGGTGACGGGGCACACTGACCGGCTCGGCAGCGACGCCTACAACGAGGCGCTGTCGCTCGCCCGCGCCAACACCGTGCGCGATCTGCTGGTGAAGCAGGGCATCGACGGCAAGCTGATCCGCGCCGCGGGCATGGGCAAGCGCCAGCCGGTGGTCAGCGATTGCGAGGGCACGCGCAGTTCGCCGGCCCTGCTGCGCTGCCTGCAGCCGAACCGCCGCGTCGAGATCGACGTCGCCGGGGAGCAGTAGCCTGTGAACGCATCCTGGATCCCCAGGGAGTATCGGATTGCCCTGGTGGATTCGGATGCGCTGCAGCGCATCTGCACCTCCAATTCGCTGTCGGTCCTGGGCGCGGACAGCGCGCCTTTCGGCCGGATGTCCGAACTGGTAGCGGCGATCCGCGCAGGGCATCAGTTCGACGCCGTCATCATCGGGATCCATGCGGACGCCGCGAAGACGATCTCAAAGCTGTCCGACGTGGAGGATGCCGCGGGCCGGCCGCTTCCGGTGCTGTATGTCGTCCATCACACCGAGCTGCAGATCGTGCATCGGCTGCCTGCGCAGGTGCTGGCGCAGGAGTCGTTCCGGCTGCTGCCTTCGCCGGTCGACGAGGATGCGCTGATCGAGTGGCTGAACGCGCTGGACCGGCGCGATGGCCGGGATGGGCGGCACGCAGGCATCGGGTTCCTGCGCGTCGGGCCTTGATGAATCAGCCCGCCGCCAGCGCCGCCTCCACATCGCGCGTCAGCGAGGCCGGCGTGTCCAGCGGCGCGTAGCGCTTGAGCACGGTGCCGTCGCGCCCGATGAGGAACTTGGTGAAGTTCCACTTGATGGCCGTGCTGCCCAGCAGGCCCGGCTTTTCCTTGGTGAGCCACTGGTACAGCGGCGCGGCGTTGCTGCCGTTCACGTCGATCTTCTCCATCATCGGGAAGCTCACGCCGTAGTTCGTGGTGCAGAAGGCGCCGATTTCCTCGTTGGTGCCCGGGTCCTGCGCGCCGAACTGGTTCGACGGAAAGCCCAGCACCGCCAGCCCCTGGTCGGCGTACTTCTCGTGCAGCGCCTCCAGCCCCGCGAACTGCGGCGTGAAGCCGCATTTGCTGGCGGTGTTGACGATCAGCAGCACCTTGCCCTTGAAGGCGGAGAGCTTTACCGGCTTGCCGTCGATCCGGTTGGCCTCGAAGTCGTAGACGCTGGTCATGCTGTTTCCTCAGGTGGGGGAAGAGGCGCGATCATCACTCCGCCCGGGCGTTCGTGCAAACGCCGACCAGACGGCGCCCAGCACGATCAGCGCGCCGCCGGCGAGGATGCGCGGCTCCATCGTGGCCGCGCCGAGCGCCACCGACGACACGCTCGCGAACAGCACCTCCGACAGCATGATCACCGAGGTCGCGGCAGCCGGGAGCCGGGCCGCGCCGTACTGCAGGCACACGTTGGCGAAGACGAAGCCGGTGCCCAGCAGCACGGCCCAGCCGAGCCAGCCCGGCGAGGCGTGCAGCGGCGAATCGAACGCGCCGAGCGCGGTGCCGCCCAGCGCCGCGGCGCCGGCCACGAAGGCGCAGCCGCAGAACATCGACAGCGCGCGCGACTCGCCCGGCGCCTGTCGCAGGTGGCGCAGCGCGATGTTGGTGACGGCAAAGCTGAAGCCCGCCGCCATGCCCAGCCAGTCGGGCAGGCTCGACGGCACCGGCCATTCGGTGCCGGGCGCCTTCAGCACCACCACCACGCCGGTGAGCGCCAGCGCCACGCGCGCCAGCGCGCTGCCGGTCGGCCGCTCGCCCAGCAGCAGCCAGCCCAGCAGCACGCTCCACAGCGGCATCAGGTAGAACAGCAGCACCACGCGCACCACGTCGCCCTGTGTCACGGCCCAGTTGAATCCCACGTTGGTGAAGCCGGCCGCGAGGCCCAGCAGTGCCAGCATCGGAAAGGCAATGAAACCTTTCCACGCGTGCCGTCGCAAAAGCCCCATCGCGGCGGCGATGACCAGGTAGATCAGGCAGGTGGTCCACAGCGGATGCAGGCCGTGGCTCGCGATCTGGCGAAACGGAAACCACGAAACGCCCCAGACGAAGGCGTTGAAGACGAGCGCGAGAGCTGCTTGCATTGGAGCGGAAATTTTCGTGGGGCACCGAGGAACCGGCTTTGCCGGGCCTCTGGTGTCGCCCCCGGCGAGGGGGAAGGCGCAGCGACACGAAGTGCGCGCAGCCTGGGGGAGGTCAATGATGCTTGTCGCTGCGGGCGATGGCCAGCAGATGCTCGATCTCTTCCGGGTATTTCTTCAGGTTGCTGTCGTACCAGTATTTGATGAGCCACATGCATCCCGCCACCACGAGGCCGAACGCACTGATCGCGCCGTACGCCGAGAGGCCGAGGCCCGTGCACACGCTGTAGAAGCCGCCGAGCAGGAGAATGCAGGCCTGCTCGTTGAAGTTCTGCACCGCGATGGAGCGGCCCGCGCCCATCAGGTTGTGGCCGCGGTGCTGCAGCAGCGCATTCATCGGCACCACCAGGAAACCGCCCAGGCCGCCCAGCAGGATCAGGAACGGCACCGCCAGCCACACGTTGCCGATGAAGTTCATGCAGATCACCATCAGTCCCATCGCGATGCCCATGGGGATCACCCGCGTGGCCATGTCCAGCCGCATGCGCATCGAGGCCACGATCGCGCCCACGGCCGTGCCGATGGTCACCACGCCCGTCAGCGCCGAGGCCTGCGTGGTGTTGTAGCCCAGAGCCAGCGAGGCCCAGGCCAGCACGATGTACTTGAGGTTGCCGCCCGCGCCCCAGAACAGCGTGGTGGTGGCCAGCGAGATCTGGCCAAGGCGGTCGCGCCACAGGCGGGCGTTGCAGTGCCAGAAGTCGGGCAGCAGCGCGGCGATGTTGCGCGCCAGGCCCTGTTCGGGGTTGGAGCGCAGCGGGCGCATCTCGACGCCGGTGTGCGGGATGCGCGTGTTGAACCATGCTGCCAGCACGTAGACAAAGATCAGCACTGAGATCGCGGCCTCGGCCGGTGAGTCGATGCCGGTGTCGATGAACGGGAGGTCGAAGGCCAGCAGTTTGCTGGAAATGGCATGCCCCACCAGCGAGCCGCCGAGCACGATGCCCAGCAGGATCGACGCGATGGTCAGTCCTTCGATCCAGCCGTTGGCCTTCACCAGTTGGGATGCCGGCAGCAGCTCGGTCAGGATGCCGTACTTTGCCGGCGAATACGCCGCGGCGCCGAGCCCTACGATCGAATACGACAGCAGCGGATGCGAGCCGAACAGCATCATCAGGCAGCCCACCACCTTGATGGCATTGCTGATGAACATCACCGTGCCTTTGGGCAAGGCATCGGCAAAAGCGCCCACCAGCGGCGCCAGCACCACATAGAAGACCGCGAAGATAGGCACCAGGGCTGCGCGCTGCCATTCGGGCGCACCCGAACTTCGCATGAGGTCGACCGCAACAACGAAAAGCGCTTGGTCGGCCAGCGACGAAAAGAACTGGGCCGACATGATCGTGTAGAAACCGCGCTTCATCGATGGGCTGGCTGGCCAGAGGGGTCTGCTGGCGGTAGTGAAAAAGTGTTGCGCTGCGGGCGAATGGGCGGTTATAGCATGGGGGTGGGGCACGGAATTAGGGATCCCTACGGTGTTCAACCCCATTCCCGAAGATGCTAAAACGTGGTCTGCATTGTCCCCGAGTCTTCCCCGGAATTCCCATGCCGCGTCCCATTCTCGCCACCGTCCATACCGGCGCCCTGCGTCACAATCTCGAACGGGCGCGTCGCTCGGCCCTCGAGGCCCGCGTCTGGGCCGTCGTCAAGGCCAATGCCTATGGCCATGGCATCGAGCGGGTCTATGAAGGCTTGCGGGGCGCCGATGGCTTCGCGCTGCTCGACCTGGCCGAGGCCGAGCGCGTGCGCGCACTCGGTTGGCGCGGCCCGGTGCTGCTGCTCGAAGGCGTGTTCGACGCCCGCGACCTGGAGCTGTGCTCGCGGCTGGACCTCTGGCACACCGTGCACTGCGACGAGCAGATCGACATGCTCGCCGCCCACAAGACCCTGAAGCCGCAGCGCGTGTTCCTGAAGATGAATTCGGGCATGAACCGCCTGGGCTTCACGCCCGAGCGCTTCGGCTCCGCCTGGACCCGCCTGAACGCGCTGACGCAGGTCGACGAAATCTCGCTGATGACCCACTTCAGCGACGCCGACGGCGCGCGCGGCATCGCCCACCAGCTCGCGACCTTCGAGCGCGCCACGCGCGACCTGCCGGGCGAGCGCTCCATCGCCAACAGTGCCGCCACGCTGCGCCATGCCGAGCAGACGCGCGGCGACTGGGTGCGCCCCGGCATCCTGCTGTACGGCAGCGCGCCCGATTTTCCCGAGCACGATGCGGCGCACTGGCAGCTGCAGCCCACCATGACGCTGTCGACCCAGATCATCTCGGTGCAGACGCTGAAGGCCGGTGACACCATCGGCTACGGCTCCAGGTTCACGGCGCAGGGGCCACTCACCATCGGCATCGCGGCGGTCGGCTATGCCGACGGCTATCCGCGCCACTGCGACAGCGGCACGCCGGTGCTGGTGAACGGCGTGCGCACCCACATGGTCGGCCGTGTGAGCATGGACATGATCACCGTCGACCTCACGAACGTGCCCGACGCGAAGTTCGGCAGCGAGGTCACGCTGTGGGGCAAGTCCGCGAAGACCGGCGCGGTGCTTCCCATCGACGAGGTTGCGAAGGCCGCGGGCACGATCGGCTACGAACTCATGTGCGCCGTGGCGCAGCGCGTGCCTTTCGCCGATCCGGCCCCCACCGAAGGCCGATGAAGATCCTTTCCGACTGGCGCTCCGTGCGCCTGTGGGAAACGCAGATCGAACGCGACCTGCACCGCAGCTACAGCCTGCGCACGCACGGCATCCTGATCGGCACGTTCACGATGCTGCTGATGTGGGGCGTGTCGGCGCTGCAGATGCACCTGCTGCATGTGCACTCGCTGGCGGTGCGCTACCTCCTCACGCTGGGCGTGGGATACCTCGGCTATCTGCTGGTGCTGCGCTGGTGGGCCAGGCGCCTGGTGGAGGGCCGCGAGGTGGACGCCAACGTCGATGCGCCCGATCTGGACTTCGGCGGTGGTTCCCAAAGCCGTGCGAGCGCCGGCGACGGCAGCGGCCTGTCCGACGTGGCGAGCGGCGCGCTCGACATCGCGGGCGGGGCGGACGAAGGCGCAGTCATCGTCGTGCCGGTGATCGCCATCTTCCTGATCTGCGCGGCCGTCGTGCTCGGCGCCGGTTCGCTCGTGCTGCTGTACTTCGGCTGGGACGCGCTGCTGGCCGTGGCCATCGAGGTCGCGTTCTCGTACGTGTCGGCCCGCGCCGCGGTGCGCGTGGCGCGCGAGGGCTGGCTCATGGCGGCCGTGCGGCTCACATGGAAGCCGCTGCTGGGCGCGGTGGTCTGCGCGGTGGCCCTGGGCGCGCTGCTCGACCACTTCATGCCGCAGGTCGACTCCCTGCCCGAGGCGGTGCGCGTCCTGCTGAAGAAGCACTGAGCACCGAGCGCGAGCAGCGCCGCCTTCCTGCGCGCCGCGATGGTGTGCATGACGCGCTCAATACAGGCCGAGCTGCCGCGTCCTCAATCGCGCCAGGCCCAGCAGCGCGTCGGTAAAGGGCGTGGCCACCGCAGTCAACTCGCCCAGCTCACGCACCACGGTCACCAGCGCGTCCAGCTCCACCGAGCGGCCGGCTTCCACGTCCTGCAGCATCGAGGTCTTGAACGCGCCGAGCTTCTTCGTGATCGCATGCCGGTCTTCCGGGCTCTGCGTGATCTCGATGCCGATGCGCCGGCCGATCTCCTTGGCCTCCAGCATCACCGCCGAGATGAAGCCGCGCACGTAGTCGTCGTCCATGATCAGGTCGGTGGTGCAGCCCGTCAGCGCGCTGATCGGGTTCACCGTCATGTTGCCCCACAGCTTGAACCACACGTCCTTCTGGATCTGCGGCGACAGCGTGGTGTCGATGCCTGCGGCGTTCAGCAGCTCGACCAGCTTCTGCACGCGCGGCGTGGCTTCGCCCGAAGGCTCGCCCACGATCAGCCCGTTGCCGAAGTGATGCCGCACCACGCCGGGTCCGTCGAGCGAGCAGCTCGCGTGCACCACGCAGCCGATCACGTTGCGCGCGGGAATGGCCTTGGCAATAGCGCCTTCGGGGTCCACCGCCGCGAGCCGGTGGCCCGTGATCTCGCCGCCGAAGCCGCCTTCGAGGAACCACCATGGCACGCCGTTCATCGCGACCAGCACGATGGTGTCGGCGCCGATCAGCGGCCCGATGCGCTCGGCCACGCCGGCCAGCGCGGGCGCCTTCACGGCGATCACCACCAGGTCTTGAACACCGAGCGCTTCGGGGTCGGCCACCGCGTTCACCGGCACACGCGTGCGCACGTCGCCACGCATGAGCGAGAGGCCGTCGCGTTGCAGCGCATCGAGCGTGGCGCCGCGCGCCACCACGTTGAGGCGTTGGCCTGCCTGTGCGAGGCCGACGCCGATCCATCCGCCGATCGCGCCGGCGCCGTAGATGCAAATCTTCATGGGAACAGGCGCCTCAGTTGCGGTAGCTCGGGTCGATGCGGTCCACTTGCCGCACCAGCGCATCGAACACGTCCTGCCCCGCGCCATGCTCGGGGCTGAACTGCAGCGCGTCGCGCGTGCAGCGCTGCGCGATTTCATCGCTCACCGGAATGGCCGCGCCCATCGAGAAGGTGGCCATCTGGATCTCGCAGGCGCGCTGCAGCGTCCAGAGGATCGCGAAGGTCTGCGGCAGCGTCTGGCCCCAGGCCAGCAGCCCGTGGTTGCGCAGGATCACCGCGTTGCGGTTGCCGATGCTCTTGAGCAGGCGCGGGCCTTCGTCGGCATGGATGGTGATGCCCTCGAAGTCGTGGTACGCCACCATGTCGTGCAGCTGGGCGGTATAGAAGTTGGTCTGCTGCAGCCCGCCCTGCAGGCAGGCCACGGCCACGCCGGCCGTGGTGTGCGTGTGCATCACGCAGTGCGCACCGGGCAGGCCGTCGTGGATGGCGGCATGCACCGTGAAGCCGGCCGGGTTCACCGGATGGGTCGGGCCGTCGAGCACCTTGCCCTGCAGGTCGATCTTCACCAGGTTGCTCGCAGTGACCTCGCTGTAGTGCAGGCCGAAGGGGTTGATGAGGAACTGCTTCTCCCCGCCCGTCACGCTGTCGGGCAGCCGCATCGTGATGTGGTTGTAGATCATCTCGGTCCAGCCCAGCATCGCGAACACGCGGTAGCAGGCCGCGAGCTGCTCGCGCGCGGTGCGCTCGTCGGGGTGCAGCGAGGGATGGACCAGCGCCGACGGCGCGGTGGTGGCGAGTGTGTTCATGGCAGTTCCTTCATGTGTTCAACCCTCCGCGGTGAAGCCGACCTCTTTGACGATCGGCGCCCACTTGGCGGTGTCTTTCTTCAGCAGATCGGCCAGCTCGGCCGGCGTGGAAGACATCGCCTCCAGGCCGAATGTGCCGAGGCCGTCGATCACGTCCTTCTGCGCGAGCGCGTTCTTCATTGCGGTGTTCAGCTTCGCCACCAGCTCGGGCGAGGCCTTGGCCGGCAGGAAGAAGGCGAACCATTCGCTGTGCGCCATGTCCTTGATGCCCTGTTCGCCGAAGGTGGGCACTTCGGGCGCGAAGCGGCTGCGCTTGGCGCCCGAGACGCCCAGGATGCGCACCTTGCCTGAGGGCAGGTGCTGTGTGATGTCGCCGATCGGCCCCGACACCGCCGAGATGTTGCTGCCCAGCAGGTCGAGCATGGCGGGCTGCGTGCCGCGGTAGGCCGCGTGCTTGAGCTCGACGCCGCCCTTCTTGCCCAGCAGCGCGCCGATGAAGTGCGGCGTGGAGCCCGCGGCGGGCGAACCGTAGTTGGCGCCGGCCGGATTGGCCTTGGCCCAGGCCAGGAACTCGGGCACCGTCTTCACGCTGGCCGGAACGGCCGGGCCCACGGCAAAGCCGAAGTCGAAGATGCAGGCCAGGCTGACGGGCGTGATGTCGACCATCGGGTCGTACGGCAGCTTCTTGTAGATGTGCGGATAGATCGTGAGGATCGAGGTCGGCGTCTGCAGGATGGTGCTGCCGTCGGCCGGGCGGCCCTTCACGTAGCTCACGGCGATCTGGCCGCCCGCGCCGGTGCGGTTCTCGACCACCGCCACCTTCGCGTACTCGGGGCTGAGCTTCTGCGCGAGGCGCCGGCAGGTGGTGTCCGAGGTGCCGCCGGCCGCGAAGCCGGTGACGATGGTGGCGGTCTCGATGCTCATCGCCTGCGCGAAGACGTTCTGGCCAAGGCTGGCCATCAAGGCGGATGCACTGGTGGTCTGCAGGATCTGGCGGCGGGTGAAGCTCATGGTGTCTCTCTCCGGACGGTGGTTATGGAGGGTCGATCAAGACTCGTCGCGCAGCCAGGTGACCGCGCCCGAGTGGGTCACGGCGCCCTGATGGGCAGGGCGCACGGTGAGCGCGTATTTTTCCAGCAAGCCCCCGCGGGCCGCCCCCGCGTTTACCTCACGTCGGGTGAGCCGCGCGGCGATTTCCTCCGTGGTGAGATCGACCGTGATCGAGCGTGCCTCGGCACGCGCGTCGATGGCGATCACGTCGCCGTCGCGCAGCGCCGCAATCGGTCCGCCGTCGGCCGCTTCGGGCCCCGCGTAGCCGATGCACAGGCCGCGCGTGGCGCCCGAGAAGCGCCCGTCGGTCAGCAGTGCCACCTTGTCGCCCATGCCCTGGCCATAGAGCAGGGCGGTGATGCCGAGCATCTCGCGCATGCCGGGACTGCCCTTGGGGCCTTCGTTGCGGATCACGATCACGTCGCCGGGTTCGTACAGGCGGTTCTGCACGGCGGTCTGCGCTTCTTCCTCCGAGTTGAAGACGCGCGCCGGCCCGCGAAACACCAGCCCCTGGAGCCCCGCCGTCTTGAGCAGCGCGCCGTCCGGGCAAAGGTTGCCCTTGAGCACTGCGAGGCCGCCGTCGCGCGTGATCGGGTTGCCGGCCTCGCGCACCACGCGGCCATCAGGCGCAAGGGCGCCGGCCAGTTCCTCGGCCATCGTGCGGCCGGTGAAGGTGAGCGCATCGCCATGCAGGAAGCCCTGCTCCAGCAGCGTGCGCAGGATCACGCCCGCGCCGCCGATGTAGAACACGTCGCGCGCAAGGTACTGGCCGCCGGGGCGCAGGTCGGCGATGAGCGGCGTGCGCGCGAAGACCTCGGCCACGTCGTCGAGGTGGAACTTGATGCCCGCCTCGTGCGCAATCGCCGGCAGGTGCAGCGCGGCATTGGTCGAACCGCCCGTGGCCGATACCACGGCGCAGGCGTTTTCCAGCGCCTTGCGCGTGACGATGTCGCGCGGCAGCGGGCTGTCGCCCATCACTGCCTTCATCAGCGTCTTCGCGGCGCGGCGCATCAGCGGCGCGCGTTCGCTGAACACGGCAGGCACCATGCTCGAGCCGATGGGCGCGAGGCCCAGTGCCTCCGACACCATGCCCATCGTGTTGGCCGTGAACTGCCCTGCGCAGGCGCCGGCCGTCGGCAGGCAGGCGCGGCTCATCGCGTCGAGTTCGTCGTGCGTGGCGGTGCCGGCCAGCACCTTGCCGATGGTCTCGTAGGTGTCGACCACGTTCAGGTCGCGCCCGTCCGGCCCCGGCATCTGGCCAGGCAGCGCCGAGCCGCCATGCACGAACACGCTGGGCACGTTGCAGCGGACCATGCCCATCATCAGGCCGGGCAGGTTCTTGTCGCACGCGCCGATGGCGAAGATCCCGTCCCACTGGTGGCCGCGCGTGGAGGCTTCCACGCTGTCGGCGATCAGCTCGCGCGAGATCAGCGAGAAGCGCATGCCCGAGTGCGCCATCGTCAACCCGTCGCTGATCGACACCACCGGGCATTCGTGCGGCGTGCCGCCGCCCGCATAGATGCCGGTCTTGGCGTGCTGCGCCTGCTCGCGCAGGTTGAGGTTGCACGGGCTCATCTCGCCGCCCGTATGGAACACGCCGATGTGCGGGCGCGCGATGTCCTCGTCGTCCTGTCCCAGCGCATGCAGGAAGCTGCGCGTGGTCGCACGGATCGTGCCCTCGCGGATGGTGGCGGAGCGAAAGCGCTTGGGTGGGTCGGCGGGCGCGGTCATGGGGTCAGAACATCCCGTTCTTGTTTGCAGCGGTTTCCGGCACGGGCTGCACCACGTCCCAGTGCTCGACGATCTTGCCGTTCTCCAGCTTGAAGATGTCGACGATGGCGCTGCCGCGCGTGCCCGGTTCCCGCACCGCGTTGACGTGCAGGATCACGTAGTCGCCGTCGACGAAGCTGCGCTTGATGTCGCTGCGCGAGTTCGGAAACTTCTCGCGCAGGAACGCGATGAACTTGCGAAAACCCTCGGGGCCGTCGGCCGCCGTGGGGTTGTGCTGCACGTAGCGGCTGCCCACGTACTGCAGCGCTGCGTCGGCGTCCTTCTGGTTCAGGCCTTTTTCATAGAAGGCGAGCACCGCCTGGCGGTTGGCTTCCTGCTGGGCGGTCGCGCCTTGCTTGCCGGCGCCCATGGGTGCGCACGCGGCGAGGAAGAGGGTGGCTGCTGTGGCGATGGCCGCCAAAGTCATGCGTTGCATCGAGCGTGCTCCGGTGTGAAGAAAATCAGTAGCCGTTGGGCGAGGCGGTGCCGGGCGCGGCCTTGTACATGGCCAGCAGCTGCTTCGCCGCCGCCGCCAGCACGATGGTGTCCACGCCCACCGCCACGAACAGCGCGCCGGCCGCGAGCCACTTGCGTGCCTGTTCCTCGGTGGTCGACAGGATGCCCGGCGCCTTGCCGGCCTTGCGGATGCGCGCAATCGCGTCGGCAATCACGGCCTGCACCTCGGGGTGGTTCGGCTGGCCCACGAAGCCCATCGAGGCCGACAGGTCGGCCGGGCCGATGAACACGCCGTCAACGCCCGGCGTGGCCGCGATGGCGTCGAGGTTCTTCATTGCCTCCACCGTCTCGGCCTGCACCAGCAGGCAGGTCTGCGCATTGGCCTCGTGCAGGTAGTTGGGGTAGGCCTGCCAGCGCGAGGCGCGCGCCAGCGCACTGCCCATGCCGCGGATGCCTTCAGGCGGGTAGCGCATGCCCTGCACCAGCCGCGCCGCCTGCTCGGCCGTGTCGACCATCGGCACCAGCAGCGTCTGCGCGCCGATGTCGAGGTGCTGCTTGATCAGCGTGGTGTCGCCGACCGGAATGCGCACGACGGGGTGCGAGCGCTCCGACTCGGGCTGCGCCGACCATGCGCTCGAAATGCCCTGCAGCTGCGCGAGCACCGAGCGCAGGTCGTTGGGCGCATGCTCGCCGTCGACCAGCAGCCAGTCGTAGCCGGTGCCGGCCAGGATCTCGGCGGCATAGCCGTCGGCCAGCCCGACCCACAGGCCGATCTGGGGCTTGCCCGATTGAAGGGCTTGCTTGAAGGTGTTGATAGGGGTGTGCATGTTTAGTCCGGGAGGTGGAAGGGTGATGTCTTCATTCGTGGAGCACCGCGGAACCGGCTTTGCCGGGCCGCAGGTGTTGCCCCCGGTAGGGGGTTGGCGAAGCGACACGAAGTGCGCGAAGCCTGGGGGCGAGCTTCATACAAGTCGGAAGGAGATGGAGCCGAGCGGGCCGTAGTCCGCGTGGAAGGTGTCACCGGGAACTGCGGTGGTGGGCCGCGTGAACGAACCGCCCAACACCACTTCGCCGGCTTCGAGGCATTCGTCCCACGGCGCCAGCTTGTTCGCAAGCCACGCCACACCGGTCGCCGGGTGGTTGAGCACGGCCGCGGCCACGCCCGATTCCTCGATCACGCCGTTCTTGTAGAGCAGCGCGCTCACCCAGCGCAGGTCGACCGCGTCGGGCTTCACCGGCCGGCCACCCATCACGATGCCGGCATTGGCCGCGTTGTCGGCGATGGTGTCGAACACCTTGCGCGGCGCCTTGGTGTGGCGGTCGAACTGCTCGATGCGCGCATCGATGATCTCGATGGCCGGCACCACGTAGTCGGTGGCGGCCAGCACGTCGAAGATGGTCACGTTCGGGCCCCGCAGCTTCTTGCCGAGGACGAAGGCCAGCTCCACCTCGACGCGCGGCGCGATGAAGCGCTTGAACGGGATGTCGCCGCCCTGCTCGAAGAACATGTCGTCCAGCAGCGTGCCGTAGTCGGGCTCGTCGATCTGGCTGGACTGCTGCATGGCGCGCGAGGTCAGGCCGATCTTGTGGCCCTTCACGGTGCGGCCTTCGGCAATCTTGGCCTTCACCCATTCGCGCGAGATGGCGTAGCCGTCTTCCACGGTCATCTCGGGAAAGCGCTTGGAGAAGTGCTCGACCTGCACGCGCGACTTCTCGCTTTCGTGCAACTCGGCGGCCAGTTGGGCGATGGTGGCTTTGGAGAGCATGTGGTTTCGTTCAGTTCTTGTTGAACAGGGGATGCAGGTTGCTGTGCTTGCCGTCGTACACCTGCCCGGGGCTTTCGTCGATCTGCAGCGTGATGCCGATGGGGCGTTGGTCGAAGATCGGCGCGAAATGCGCGCGCACGCCGGCCAGCAGATCGTCGCCGGCCTTCTTCTTCACCGCCTCGGCGCGGCCCGCAGCCATGCGCAGGTTGAGGTAAACGAAGGCGTAGTCGGCCTTGCCATCGGCCACCGCGTGGTGCGCCGCAGGGTAGGCCAGCACGCGCGTACCGCCGATGGGGAACACCGGCTTGCCGGCTTCGTCGCGCTGCTCCAGCATGGTGTCGGCCAGCGTGCGGCACAGGGCCGACATGTCGGTCTCGGCCTCGATATTCGGCGTGTAGAGGATCACCAGATGAGGCATTGCTGTTCTCCGTTCATTCCACCGACATGGTCGCGGCCGTGCACGTTACCGCGAAGATCGGAATCGCCTTCATATGGAAGATCTCACCCTTGCCGCGCGCGGCCGCGGCCACGCTGAGGAAGGTGCGGATCTCGAAGCCGCCCTGGCCCGCCTCGCGGTAGGTGGCTTCGTCGCCATAGTCGTCCAGCGAGAGCATGCCCTCGCGATCGTTGGCGCACCAGCGGCGCATGAACTCGGCGTCCCACTCCGCGTTCACCTTGCCAGAATCGGGCGTGGCCGGCCAGTGCGAGATACCGCCCGTGCCCACCAGCGCGATGCGCTCGGGCACCTTGTCGCAGGCGCGGCGCAAGGCCTCGCCGAAGGCCCAGGCGCGGTGCAGCGGCGTGAGCGGCGGGCCCTGGCAGTTGATGTTCACGGGGATGACCTTGGTGTCGAAGTTCGGCGTGAGGAAGTTCAGCGGCACCATGATGCCGTGGTCGAACTTCCATTCCTCCGCATAGGCCACGTCCACTGTCTGCATCACCTCGCGGATGATGCGCTGCGACAGTGCTGCGTCGCCGGGGATGGTGTGCTTCTCGATGCCCAGCCACTTCGGGTCTTCGATCGGACCTTCGTAGCTGTCGGCCATGCCGATGGCATAGGCCGGCATGTTGTTCATGAAGAAGTTCGCGAAGTGCTCCGCGGCGATCACGATCACCGCGTCGGGCTTGGTGGCGCGCATGGCCTCGCCGAAGCGGTGGAACTGCGCATGGAACTCGTCCTTTACGGCCGGGTCCGCCAGATGCGCGCGGCCGGTGATGCCGGGGGCGTGGCTGCACACGCCTGCAAAAACCAGACTCATACGCCTGCCACCTTTTCGTCTGTGCCCGTCGTCATCGCATAGATGCCCGCGCGCACCGGTCCGTACTTGCGCACGCCTTCGCGCATGGCTTCGAGGTAATCGGCCCACGGAATGCCGAGCAGGGGCGCGAAGTGCATCAGCAACTGGCCGTTGCAGCCGAGCACGTAGAGCTTGCCGATGTCGCCGGTGTCGATGGCTTCGCGTTCTTCGTCGTCGAGGTCATAGCCGGCGAGCAGCGCGGTGCGCGTGTCGCCCCCTTCGGCATAGCGCCGCTGCACCTCCTGCTCGCGGTTGAGCGCGAAGAGGAATTTCTGCATCGCATAGAGGCTCATGGTTCAGCCCTCGATCTGGATGTTGGCCTTGCGGATCACGTCGTCGTACTTCGCGATCTCGCTCTGGATGAAGGCCGCGAAGCGCTCCGGCGTGCCCGACAGCGACGCGATGCCTCCCTTCTGGAAGGCCTCGGTCAACGCGGGGCCCGCGAGCGCGCGGTTCACCTCGGCGTTCATGCGCTGCACGATGGCGTCGGGCGTGCCGGCCGGCGCCAGCAGGCCGTTCCACGAATTGGACTCGATGGGCACGCCCTGTTCGGCCAGTGTGGGTATGGCGGGCGCGTACTGCGAGCGCTGCGCGGTCGCCATGCCCAGCGCCACCAGCTTGCCGCTCTGGATGTGGCCGCGGAACTCGGGCCAGTTGCCGAACATCGTCGTCACCTGGCCGCCGAGCAGGTCGGTCAGCGCCGGGCCTTGTCCCTTGTAGGGCACGTGCACGATGTCCAGGCCCATCTGCTGCTTGAGCATTTCGCCCGACAGGTGCGCCGAGGTGCCGTTGCCGAACGAGGCGAAGCTCAGCGTGCCCGGCTTGGCCTTGGCTGCGTTGCGCAGGTCGGCCAGCGTCTTCAGGCCGCTGTTGGGGTGCGTGGCGAGCACGTGCTCCGACATGCCCATGAGCGCGACCGGGCGCAGGTCTTTCTGCGTGTCGTAGGGCAGCTTGCGGATCAGCGTCTGGTTGGCCGTGAAGCTGTTGGCCACGCAGACGAAGGTGTAGCCGTCGGGCGCGGCCTTGGCTGCGGCATCGACGCCGATCACCGTGCCCGCGCCGGGCTTGTTGTCGACGATCACCGGCTGGCCGAGCGCCTTCGACAGTTCCGTGCCCACCAGGCGCGCCACGAAGTCGGTGGTGCCGCCGGGCGTGAAGGGCACGATCACGCGGATCGGCTTGGCGGGCCATGCCGCTTGCGCGCGCGCCAGCGAGGGCAGGGCCGCGAGTGCCGCTGCGCCTTGCAGCAGCGTGCGACGTTGCATGCTCACGCCACGCCCCAGTGCGGAATGTGGTGCGAGCCCATCGACACCGCCACGTTCTTCGGCTCGCAGAACACCTCGTAGCTCCAGGTCCCGCCTTCGCGGCCCGTGCCCGAGGCCTTGGTGCCGCCGAAGGGCTGGCGCAGGTCTCGCACGTTCTGGCTGTTGACGAAGCACATGCCGGCTTCCACGGCCGCGGCCACGCGGTGCGCCTTGCCGATGTTCTCGGTCCACACGTAGCTGCTCAGGCCGTACTGGATGTCGTTGGCCAGGCGAATGGCATCTGCCTCGTCCTTGAACGGAATCAGGCAGGCCACCGGGCCGAAGATCTCGTCCTGCGCGATCTTCATGCGGTTGTCGACGTCGGCGAACACGGTCGGCATGACGTAGTTGCCGCGCTGAACGCGCTCGGGCAGGTTCGACGGCGCTTCGAGGCCACCGCACAGCAGCGTCGCGCCTTCCTTCGGGCCCAGCGCGATGTAGCTGCGCACCTTGGCCAGGTGGGCCTGCGAGATCATCGGGCCGACGATGGTCTTCTCGTCCAGCGGGTCGCCCACCGTGATGCGCTTCGCGCGTTCGGCGAACTTCGCGGCGAAGTCGGCGTAGATCGACTGCTGCACCAGGATGCGCGAACCGGCGGTGCAGCGTTCGCCGTTGTTGCTGAAGATCATGAACACGGCCGCGTCGAGCGCGCGGTCGAGGTCGGCGTCGTCGAAGATCACGAACGGGCTCTTGCCGCCCAGCTCCATGCTGAACTTCTTCAGGCCCGCGCTCTTCACGATGCGGTTGCCCGTGGCGGTGGAGCCGGTGAACGAAATGGCCCGCACGTCGGGGTGCGCCACCAGCGGCTCACCGGCTTCCTTGCCGTAGCCGTGCACGAGGTTCAGCACGCCGGGCGGAATGCCGGCTTCGAGCGCCAGCTCGCCGAGGCGCGCAGCCGTCAGCGGGGAGAGTTCGCTCATCTTCAGCACCGCGGTGTTGCCGAAGGCCAGGCAGGGCGCGACCTTCCAGGTGGCCGTCATGAAGGGCACGTTCCACGGGCTGATGAGCGCGCACACGCCCACCGGATGGAACAGCGTGTAGTTCAGGTGCGTGGGCGTGGGGTAGGTGTGGCCGTCCACGCGCGTGCACATCTCGGCGAAGTAGTAGAAGTTGTCGGCCGCGCGCGGCACCAGCTGCTTGCCGGTCTGGGCGATGACCTGGCCGCAGTCGTTGGTTTCGGTCTGCGCGATCTCGGGCACGTGCTTGGCGATCAGGTCGCCGAGCTTGCGAATGAGCTTCGCGCGCTCGGGCGCGGGCAGGCCGGCCCATTTCGGAAAGGCGTCCTTGGCCGCAGCCACGGCCGCGTTCACTTCGGCCTCGCCGCCCGAGGCGACTTCGGCCAGCACTTCCTGCGTGGCGGGGTTGACGGTTTCGAAGTAGTCCTTGCCCGCGACGGACTTGCCGCCGATGAGATGGTCGATCTGTTGCATGAAGAAGTGTCCGGTCCGGTTCAATCGAGTTTGATGTCGCGCGCCTTGATCAGGGCATGCCATTTCTTGCGCTCGGCGTCGGTGTAGCGCGTCATTTCGGTGGCGTCGGCGGGGCGTGCTTCCCAGCCCGCGTCGTAGAGCTTCTGGCGCACGCCGCCATCGGCCATGGCCTTCTGAAGCTCGGCGCCCAGCTTCGCCTGCACTTCCTTCGGCGTGGCCGCGGGCGCGACGAGGCCCTGCCAGGTGTAGGCCTCGACGTTGGCAAAGCCGAGTTCCTTCGCGGTGGGAATGTTCGGCAGCTGCGGCACGCGCTCGGCCGACATGGCGAGAAGCGGCACCACCTTGCCGGCCTTGACGGCGCTCACGCCGCTGGGCAGGTCGAGCATCATCAGCGCGACCTGGCCGCCCATCAGGTCCTGCAGTGCGGGCGCGCCGCCCTTGTACGGCACGTGCAGCATCGACACGCCGGCTTCGCGCTGGAACAACTCGAGCGCCAGGTGGTGCGGGCTGCCGGTGCCCGGCGTGGCGATGCTGTACTTGCCGGGCGAAGCCTTGAGCGCGGTGAGCAATGCCTTGGCATCGGCGATGCCGGCATTGGGCGCGGCCGTGAGGATGAGCGGCGAGCGGCCCATCATGCCGACCAGCGCGAAGTCTTTTTCGGCGTCGTAGGGCAGCTTCTTGTAGAGCGCGGGGTTGTAGACCAGCACGCCGTTGTCGGCCGAGAACACGGTATAGCCGTCGCCCGGTGCGCGCGCCACGTTCTCCGACGCGATGATCGCGCCCGCGCCGGGCTTGTTGTCGACGAGCACCGGCTGGCCTAGCTGCTGCGATACCTGCGCGCCGACCGTGCGCGCGAGAAAGTCGGTGCCGCCGCCCGCCGGGTAGCCCACCACCCAGCGCACGGGCTTGGTGGGGAAGGCCGCAGTCTGCGCGGGCGCGTCGAGCGCGAACATCGAGGCGCTCACGGCCACGAGGGCGGCGGCGAGGGCGAGCGTTTTCTTTCCGGCGTTCATTGCGTTTGTCTCCGCTTGTTGATGTGTGACAGGAAAAAGGGTTCAGGCCGCGTCGATGGTGTTGACCAGCGCGCCGATGTGCTCGATCTCGGTCACGACCACATCGCCCGGCTTGCAATCGACCACGCCGTCGGGCGTGCCCGTGAGGATCAGGTCGCCCGGCGACAGCGTCATGAAGCGGCTGAAGTACGCGATGAGGAAGGGTGCGTCGAAGATCATGTCGCGCGTGTTGCCTTGCTGCGTGACCGTGCCGTTGACCGTGGTGCGCAATGCAAGAGCCATGGGGTCGGGCACGTCGGCCGCGTCGACGAACCACGGACCCAGCGGCGTGCAGGTGTCGCGGTTCTTCACGCGCAGGTTGGGGCGGTACCAGTTCTCGAGGTAGTCGCGGATCGCGTAATCGTTGGCCACCGTGTAGCCGCCGATGAAGTCATACGCGTCATCGCGCTTCACGTTCTTCGCGGTCTTGCCGACCACGATGGCGAGCTCGCATTCATAGTGCATGAACTGCACGCCGGCCGGCCGGTGCGTGAGCTGGCGGTGGCCGATGAGCGTGCTCTGGCCCTTGACGAACACCAGCGGTTCCTCGGGTGCCTTGAACTCGAGCTCCTTCGCGTGGTCGGCGTAGTTGAGGCCGAGCGCGAGGATGGTGCGCGGCCGCGCCGTGGGCGCGAGCGGCGGCAGCCAGACGAGCTGCTCCTGCGGCACGATGCGGCCGTCGTCCAGGCGCACGGCGGCGTCTTGCTGCCCATTGAACTCATGGCTCGTGCCGGAATGCTCGCGGCCTTCGAAGATGACGCGTGCGTGCTTCATGCGGCCTCCTTCACCAGCGTGTTGCTCAGGGTCTCGAAGCCCGGCGCCGAGATGTCGATGCGCTGGCCCGCGCGGGCCAGCGGACGGCCAAGGTCGCAGCCGAGCATCAGGACGTCGCCGTGCGCCAGCGTCATGAACTCGCCGACATCGGCAAGCAGTTGCTGCGCCGGGCGCACGAGCTGCGAGAAGACGATGGATTGCTTCAGCTCGCCGTCGATGCGCACCTCGACGAGGAAGTTCGCGGGGTCGGCCACCTCCTGTGCGTCGCGCAGCACGGGGCCGATGCCGAGGAAGCCGTCGACGCACTTGAACTTCACCGGCGGGCGGAAGAAGCTCGCATGGGGAATCGACAGATCGTTCATCAGCACGAAGCCCTCGACATCGCCTTCGGCGCCGATCACCATGCCGATGCTTGCGCCGATTTCCACCTCGGGCACGGTCGCCGGCACTGCAATGGCGCTGCCGTGCGGGCTCCAGGTGTTGGCCGTCTTCACATAGAGCACGGGCGCCTTCGGCGGTGCCTTGTAGGGCGGCTGCGTCATCTGCGCTGCGAGCGCCACCACTTCGGCGCGGAAGTTCAGCAGGGTGCCGTACACCGTGCCGGTGGGCAGGAAATGGGGGGCGCTGCTCATGAAGGTTGCTCCAGTGCGATGAGTTCGTCGAGCAGCCCGTAGAGCTGCGCGAGCTTGGCCTTGCCGAGCGACTTTTCCATCCAGTCGTAATGCGCCTCGATGCTGGTGCCCAGCCGCTTCACCAGCTTCATGCCGTGCGGCGTGGCCTCGACCACGGTGCGGCGCTGGTCGGCAGGGTCGCGCGCGCGGGTGATGAGGTTGTCGCGCTCCATGCGCGCAAGCACGCCGGTGAGGCTGGGCCCGAGGATGAAAGCTTCGCGCGCCACGCGGCCGGTGTCGACCGCACCGTGTTCGCCCAGCACGCGCAGCACGCGCCATTGCTGGTCGGACAGCGCGTGCTCGCGCAGGCTGGGCCGGGTGTGGGCCATCACGGCTTCGCGGGCCTGCAGCAGCAGGCGCGGCAAATTGCGATGCGTGAATGTCGTGCTCAAGACGCGTCTCTCTTTGAAATTACTTAACATGTTAAATGATTCGCCAAAGCTTTCCTAGCTGTCAGTCATCAGGGTTTGTGCGGACACCTAAACTCGCCGCATGGCCAAGGACAAAACACTTTTCGTCTGCAGTGAATGCGGCGGCACCAGCCCCAAATGGCTCGGCAAATGTCCGAGCTGCGGCGCCTGGAACACATTGATCGAGCAGGTCGCGGGCGCGGGCAGCGGCCCGGCCAACAACCGCTTCGGTACGCAGTTCGCATCGCTCGCGGGCGCGTCGGAGCTCGCCACGCTGTCGGAAATAGAAGCGACCGACGTCGCGCGCACGCCCACAGGCATTGACGAGCTCGACCGCGTGCTGGGCGGCGGCATCGTCTCGGGCGGCGTCACGCTGATCGGCGGCGACCCGGGCATCGGCAAGTCGACGCTGCTGCTGCAGGCGGTCGATGCGCTGCAGCGCGCGGGGCAGAACGCGCTGTATGTCACCGGTGAAGAAAGCGGGGCGCAGGTGGCGCTGCGATCCAAACGGCTCGGGCTCGATCACTCTCAGGTGCAGGTGCTGGCCGAGATCCAGCTGGAGAAGATCATCGCCACGCTCGACGCCACGCGTCCGGCCATCGCGGTGATCGATTCGATCCAGACTGTCTATTCGGACCAGCTCACGTCAGCCCCCGGTTCCGTCGCGCAGGTGCGCGAATGCGCGGCGCACTTGACGCGCTTCGCCAAGACCAGCGGCACGGCCGTGGTGCTGGTGGGCCACGTCACCAAGGAAGGCGCCCTGGCCGGCCCACGCGTGCTCGAACACATGGTCGACACGGTGCTGTACTTCGAGGGCGACACGCATTCGAGCTTCCGCCTCGTGCGCGCCATCAAGAACCGCTTCGGCGCGGTCAACGAGATCGGCGTGTTCGCCATGACCGAGCGCGGCCTCAAGGGCGTGACCAATCCGAGCGCCATCTTCCTGAGCCAGCATGCCGAGCCGGTGCCCGGCAGCGTGGTACTGGTGACGCTCGAAGGCACGCGGCCGATGCTGGTGGAAATCCAGGCGCTGGTCGACAACGGCGGTCCGAGCCCGCGCCGCCTGTCGGTGGGCCTGGACCGCGACCGCCTCGCGATGCTGCTGGCGGTGCTGCACCGCCATGCGGGCGTGGCCTGCATGGACCAGGACGTGTTCGTCAACGCGGTGGGCGGCGTGCGCATCAGCGAGCCCGCGGCCGACCTCGCCGTGATGCTGGCCATCACCTCGAGCCTGCGCGGCAAACCGCTGCCCAAGGGCTTCATCGCGTTCGGTGAGGTGGGCCTGGCCGGCGAGGTGCGGCCGGCGCCGCGCGGGCAGGAGCGCCTGCGCGAGGCTGCCAAGCTGGGCTTCAGCGTGGCGGTGGTTCCAAAGGCCAACGCGCCCCGCAAGGGCGCGAAGGAAATCGAAGGGCTGACGATCCACGCCGTCGACCGCATCGAAGAGGCGATGGACGTGGTCCGCCGGCTCGACTGATTGATTGATCAGTGACCGGGAAGTCCGGGAAAAAATGGCCCGGCGCACCGTGGCGCCGGGC
>NZ_JBGLYN010000024.1:0-71606 GCF_047304045.1 Variovorax sp. Varisp85 | reverse complement strand
ACAGCGGCATCGGCGGTATCGCGCCTATGTCCAGACTCAACTCGTCAAGAAACAACCTCTTGACGCTTCACAGCTAGGCGCGGCGAAAGAGCAGCACGGAGTTCGTGCCGCCGAAGGCGAACGAATTGCTGATGGCGGCCTCGAGCAAGGGCGTCGCTGATTCGTTCGGCGTCACGAGGTTCAGGCTGCAGTCCGGATCGATCTCGCGGCAGTTTGCATTGGGCGGCAGCTGCCGCTGGTGCAGCGCCAGCACGGTGACGAGCGCTTCGATCGCGCCCGCCGCGCCGAGCATGTGGCCGTGCAGCGCCTTGGTCGAGCTCACGCGCAGCGCGTCGAGATGGTCGCCCCACACATCGGCCAGCGCATTGCGCTCGACCACGTCGCCGATGCGCGTGGCTGTGCCGTGTGCATTGCAGTAGCCCACGTCGCGCGGCTGCAGGCCGGCCTGGCGCAGTGCGGCGCGCAGTGCGCGGGCCTGTCCCGGGGCGTCGGGCTTGGTGAGATGGGTGGCGTCGCTGCTCAGGCCCCAGCCGGCCAGCGTGGCGTAGCGGCGGGCGCCGCGGGCGCGTGCGCGCTCGGCGGATTCGAGAATCAGGAAGGCCGCGCCCTCGCCGAGCGCGAAGCCGCTGCGGTCGGTGGCGAAGGGCCGCACCGCGCCGGCCGCTTCGCCGGGCTGGAAGGTGGCCAGCGTCTGCATGGCCTGCCAGGCCACGACCACGCCCGGCACGATCAGCGCTTCGCTGCCGCCGGCAATGGCGACGTCGACTTCGCCACGCTGCACGGCCTTGGCCGCTTCGGCGATCGCAGCCGAAGAAGAGGCACAGGCGACGGAGTAGGTGAGCACCGGTCCCTGCACGCCTTGGCGCATCGCCACATGGGCGGCCGGCGCATTGGGCATGAAGGCGGGAATCGTGAGAGGCGACACGCGGCCGTTGCCGCGGTAGGCCGCTTCGAGCGCCGCGGCGCCGCCCATGCCGCAGCCGGCAAAGACGCCCACGCGCTCGGGATCGGTGTCGGCGATGCCGAGGCCCGCGTCGCGCATCGCCATGTCGGCGGCGGCCACGGCCAGCTGGCTCACGCGGTCGACGCCTGCGAGCTGCAGCTTGGTGAACCAGCGGGTTTCATCGAAGGCCGCGGTGGCCGCGGCGGCCGGCTTGGGTAGATCCGGAAAGACCGGCTGGATGGCCGAGCGGCCTTGCAGCAGGGCCTGGAACAACGTGTCGGGCTCGCCGCCATGCGGCGCCATGACGCCCAGCCCGGTGACGGCGACCTCGTGGTTCACGCGGTTTTGGCGGCCCGGACCTTGTCGACCAGCAGCGCGAGTTCGGCCAGGGTGTCGATGCTCGCGTCCTCGTCGGGCATGGTGATGCCGAAGTGGTCTTCGATGGCGAACAGAAATTCCGCGAGGGCGAGTGAATCGAGCCCGCCGGTTTCCCGCATCGAAGCGTGGGGGTCGAGCTTCGACGGTTCGATGCCGTACTTCTCGTGGATCAGGTCCTGCAATTCCTTCAGCGAACTCATCGTGCAATGCCTGTCGTCATGTGCCGCTGATCGATTGCCACCCTGTGCGGGTGCCATTGAATCGATCCCTTCCTCGTCGGCCAGTGGTGAGTGTGGTCAGTGAGCGTCGATGATATCCGCTCCCACGCGAGGGACATCCCCTCGCAAACGCGGTTTCGGCCGCCAGTGCAGAGAGGGCAGTGCGAAGGCCATGCCCAGCAGCGCGCCGGCCGCCACGTCAAGCGCCACGTGCTGCTTGACCGCCAGCGTCGAGTAGGCAATGGCGGCGAACCAGGTCCAGTTCAGCACGCGCCACAGGGCCGGCGTGCGCGCTTCGCGCAACACATGCTCGATGCGGATGGCGGTGAAGATGGCCACGGCCACATGCATCGAGGGGCAGGCGTTGCCTGCCGCGTCCACGCCCTGCAGCATCGCGAAGCCGGGGTAGCCTGCGGCGTCGATGGCCATGGGGGGGATCTGGGTCGGCCAGAAGTAGAAGAGGCCCAGGCCCGTGATGCAGAGTGCGCCGATCCACAGTCCGTAGACCACCAGTTCCCGGAACGTGAGCTGCAGGCCCGGCGCGACGCCCACATATACCCAGAGCGAAAGGTATGCGCCCAGCGTGTAGGGCTGGAACGGGACCAGGTGGTCCAGCGGCGTCAGCGGCATCACCGCGATCGGAAAGGCCGGGTTGCGCAGCAGGTGGAAATAGCCGATGAAGAACAGCCACGTGAAGACCGTGGTGCCGACCGCCTTCAGCAGGAAATGGCGGCGGATGCGCAGCCAGATCTCGGCGGTCCAGGTGGGAGGCCCGGCGTCGGGCGCCATGTGCAGGGGGATCGGTGAGTGCATGGTGTTGTCGGCCGCCGATCTTGCCAGAGCGCCATGACGATCCCCCGCAATGCCCCCGCCGTGTCAGGTGGGGGCAGGGCGCTTGCGGTGCTGGAACGAAGTCGGGGAGCGGCCCGTGGCCGCCTTGAACATCGCGCAGAAGGCACTGTCGGTGGCATAGCCGCTGGCGGCAGCCACCTGGCTCACGGCCATGCCGCGTGCCAGCAGCGGCAGCGCATGCGCCATCACGGCCTGCTGGCGCCATTGCTGCCAGCTCATACCGAGCTGGTCGCGAAACAGGCGCGCCACCGTGCGCTCGCTGGCGCCGATGGTGGCGGCGCGTTCGGCCAGCGTGGCACGGTCGGCCGGGTTGCGCAGCAGCGCCTCGCAAAGCTGGCGCAGGCGCTTGTCGGTGGGCAGCGGCACGTCGATGCGGATCTGCGTGGCGCGCTCCACTTCGTCGATCAGCAGCGGCGCGATCATGCGTTCGCGCTGCGGTGCATGCGGGTCGGACGGCGGCAGGCCGTCGGGCGTGGTGTCGAGCGCGAGCATCAGCGCGCGCAGCAGCGGGCTGATTTCGAGCACCTCGCATTTTTCCCAGGTGGGGGCGATCCAGGCGTGCAGGTAGACGGTGCGCAGCTCGGCGTCCTCGATCAGCGTGATGCTGTGCGGCATGTTGGCCGGCACCCAGAGCGCGCGCGAGGGCGGCACGATGTAGCTGCCGTCCTGCGTGCTCAGGCGGATCACGCCGCGGGTGGAGAAAGTGAGCTGTGGCCACGGATGCTCGTGCAGCTCGACCAGCGTGTCCGCGCTCAGGAAGTGCTCCTTGGCGCGCAGCGGGCGCACCGCGTCCGGCGCGTAGAGGTGCGGCGTGAGAGAGGCGACGCTGGTGATCGGGGCAGGGGCTGCGCCGCGCGGCCTGGCGGGCACGGTGCTCCTGGAGGTGGGTGAGGCGGCGCTTGGCATGGTTTCGACAAATGTTGTCGCTGTATCGCCATTCTGCCGCGTCCCCGGCGCATAGCATCGGTCCCTGCCCCGTTTTTTTGTAGCAATCCATGTCTTCCACTTCGTCAACGACCGCCGCTTCTCCTCCCAACACGACCCTGCGCACCGACGCCAAGCTGATCGGACTCGTCGGTCTGGCCCACGCGGTCAGCCATTTCAGCCAGCTCATCCTGGCGCCGCTGTTCCCGTGGCTCAAGGACGCGTTCAACGTGAGCTATGTCGAATTGGGCGCGGTGCTCACGGTGTTCTTCGTGGTTTCGTGCATGGTGCAGGCGGCCTCGGGCTTCATCGTCGACAAGCTGGGCCCGCGGCCGGTGCTGTTCGTCGGACTGGGCGCGCTGGGCCTGGCGGCTTTCGGCTACGCCGCGGCACAGAGCTACTGGATGCTGCTGGTGTGCGCGGTGGTCGGCGGCATCGGCAACGGCGTGTTCCATCCGGTGGACTACACGCTGTTCAACCGCAAGGTCGCGCCGACGCGGCTGGGCCACGCCTACAGCGTGCATGGCATCACCGGCAGCCTGGGCTGGGCGCTGGCGCCGGCCTTCGTCGTGCCGATCGCCATCGCGTACTCGTGGCGCGTGGCGCTGGCCTCGGCGGGTGTCGTGGCGCTCGTGGTGCTGCTGGTGCTGTGGGCGTACCGCAGCGTGCTGTCGCTCGACGCGGCGGCCGTGCACAAGGCCACGGGGCAGGGCGAGCCCGCGCCGGTCGGCGGCGAGTTCGACTTCCTGCGCATTCCTGCTGTGTGGATGTGCTTCGGTTTCTTCTTCTTCTATGCCGCCGTGATCAGCGTGGTGCAGACCTTCGCGCCGGTGGCCGCCGGGCACCTGCATGCGGTGCCGGTGGCGCTGGTGGCGGTGTGCCTCACGGTCTACATGGTCGCGAGCGCGGCGGGCATGGTGGTAGGGGGCTTCCTGGCTTCCGATCCGTCGCGCTGCGAGCGCATTGTGGGTGCGGGCTTCGGTATTGCGGCCGCACTGGCGCTGGTGCTGGCGTTTGCGAGCTTTCCGCCGATCGTGGTGCCGGTGCTGTTCGGCGCCATGGGTTTTGTCTCGGGCGTCGCCGGGCCGTCGCGCGACCTGCTGGTGAAGAGGTCGACGCCGCCCAATGCGACGGGGCGCGTCTACGGCGTGGTGTATGCGGGGCTCGACATCGGGCAGGCCCTGGCGCCGCTGGTGTTCGGGCGGCTGATGGACCATGGGCAGTACACGAGCGTGATCGTGGGGCTGGCGCTGGTGCAGGGGGTGCTGATTGCCAGCGCGTTCAATGTGCGCCGCGTGCGGCGTACCGTGCTGGTGCCGGTCTCGGCCTGAGCCGCGCTCTCCTGGTTGAAGTGCGGTCGATATCATCGGCCGCATGCAAGCCTTGTACGTCTACGTGATCGCCGGAGCCGTGCTGGCGGGCTTCGTGCAGGGCCTGTCGGGCTTCGCGTTCGGGCTGGTGGCGATGTCGGTCTGGGCGTGGACGCTGGAGCCGCAGCTCGCGGCAGTGCTTGCGCTTTTCGGGGCGCTCACGGGGCAGGTGATCGCGGCCGTGACCGTGCGGCGTTCTTTCGACAGGAACATTCTCTGGCCGTTCGTGTTGGGCGGGCTGGTGGGAGTGCCGTTCGGTGTCTGGCTGCTGCCGCACCTCGACCTTGTCGTTTTCAAGCTGTGCCTCGGCGTGCTGCTGGTGCTGTGGTGCCCGGCGATGCTGATGTCGCAGCATCTGCCGAAGGTTTCGTTCGGTGGGCGTGCGGCTGATGGAGTGGCCGGCGCCATCGGTGGTGCGATGGCGGGCATCGGTGGGTTCTCGGGGGCCATACCCACGCTCTGGTGCACGCTGCGCGGCTTTCAGCGCGACACGCAGCGCGCAGTGATCCAGAACTTCAATCTGTCGATGCTGATGGTGGCGTTTGCCGTGCATGTGTTCAGCGGGAGCATCGAGCGCTCCGTGGTGCCGCTGCTGGGCCTGGTCGCGTTGGCCGTCGCGGTGCCGGTCCTGCTCGGTGCGCGGCTGTATATCGGGATCAGCGAGGTGGCGTTCCGCAAGCTGGTGCTCGGGTTGCTGACAGCTTCGGGAGTGGCCATGCTGGCTTCGTCCGTGCCCGCCCTGTTGCAGCGGGGATAAGCCTGTGCTCGGGGACGGTACTCACCGGGGCAGCGCCAGGGCAAACGGCAGGCTCACGACACCCAGCAAGGTGGACAGCGTCACCAGCCCCGCCACATAGGGCCCGTTGTAGCCCATGCGCGCAGCCAGCACATAAGCACTCGAAGCCGTAGGTACAGCCGAAAAAGCCATCAGCACCGAAGCCTGGGTCGCATCCAGCCGCAATGCCAGCGCCAGCCCCCATGCGACCAGCGGCAGCAGCAGATGCCGTATCGCCAGCACCGAAGTGGCCAGCACCTTGCCTGCCCCCAGCGTGGAGAACTTCATTCCCGCCCCTGCGGCCAGCAGTCCCAATGCCAGCGATGCAGCCCCGATGCGCGTCAGCGTCGGCGTCGCCCATGTCGGCACGGCAAGGCCCAGCACATTCGCGAGCAGGCCAGCCACCGTTGCGACGATCAGCGGGTTGCGCACGAGCTGCCGCACGAATCCGGTCTGCGCATGCCGTGTCATCGGCCACACGGCGGCGATGTTGAAGATGGGCACGCAAACGCCGATGAGCACCGCGATCAGCAGCAGGCCTTCAGACCCCGCCAGCCGCTCCGCCAGCGCAAGGCAGATGAACGAGTTGAAGCGGAAGGCGATCTGTGCGCTGGCCGCGTGGTCGCGCCGGTCGATGTGCGTGCGCAGGCCCGGAACGAAGGGCAGGGCGTAGGCCAACGCGATGCCGCAGACACCGACGCCGACGCCCGCCGTGAGCAGGCTCGACGTGGCACCAAAATCCAGCGGACTGCGCACGATCGAGTGGAACAGCAGCACGGGAAAAAGAAAGTAGTAAACCAGGCTCTCGACCTGGTCCCACACGCGGCGGTCGAGGGCGGTGTAGCGGCACAGGAGCCAACCGATGGCGATGAGGGAGAAGTCGGGGAAAAGCAGCTGAGCGTAATTCACCGCTTCGAGGATAAACCCGCTTGACCATGGGTAATCCACAGCACGAGGACTGCCCCTGAGCCGCTAGCATCCGGGCTTCGTTTTTCGACATCAATCAGATCAAGGAGTTTTCGATGCAACGTCGTCAATGGAGCACGCTGGTGGGAGCTGCGGCACTGGTCGCGGTGGCGGGCCAGAGCTTTGCACAGGGCTATCCGAACAAGCCTGTCGAGCTGAGCGTTCCGTTCGCACCGGGCGGCACGACGGACATCGTGGCGCGCGTGATCTCCGACCCGCTGGGCAAGGTGCTCGGCCAGCCGGTGGTGGTGATCAACCGCGCCGGTGGCGGCGGCATCGTCGGCGCGGCCGAAACGGCGCGCGCGACGCCCGACGGCTACAAGCTCGGCGTTGCCACGGTGTCGAGCACGGCGGCCAACCCGGCCATCAACCCCAAGGTGCCGTACGACCCGATCAACGACTTCACGCCGATCATCAACATCGCGGCCACGCCGAACATCATCGCGGTCAACCCGAGCTTCCCCGCCAAGAACTACGCCGAGTTCGTGGCCGAGATCAAGAAGAATCCCGGCAAGTATTCGTACGCCTCGTCGGGCACGGGCGGTATCGGCCACCTGCTGATGGAGCTGTACAAGAGCCTGACCAACACCTTCATCACGCACATCCCGTACCGCGGCGCGGGTCCGGCGCTGAACGACGTGGTGGCCGGCCAGGTGCCGATCATGTTCGATAACATCCCCTCGGCCATGCCCTTCATCACCAGCGGCCGGCTGATCCCGATCGTGGTGTCGGCGCCGCAGCGCCTGGCCGCGCTGCCGAACGTGCCGACCTTCAAGGAAGTGGGTCTGGAGCCGGTGAATCGCATGGCCTACTACGGCATCCTCGGCCCGAAGGGCCTGCCGAAGGAAGTGGTCGACAAGATCAGCGCCGGCGTGAAGAAGGCGGTGGAAGACCCGGCCGTGCGCAAGCGCATCGAGGACACGGGCTCGCTGATCGTCGCCAACACGCCGGAGCAGTTCGCCGCGCAGATCAAGGCCGAGTACGAGGTCTACAAGCAGGTCGTGAAGAAGCAGAACCTGAAGCTCGACTGAAGATTTTTTTCCCGCACCCCGAAGCCGCCCGCATGCCGGGCGGCTTTTTCTTTTGTTATCTTGCACGGCATGACCGAGGCCTCTCCGCAGATACAGACGCAGACATCCGATATCGACGACTTCATCGACGCGCTCTGGCTGGAAGACGGCCTGTCGAAGAACACGCTGGCCGCCTACCGCCGCGACCTCGCGCTGTTCGCGCAGTGGCTCGATGCGCAGCGCAACGGTGCCGGGCTCGATGCCGCGAAAGAGACCGACCTGCAAGCCTACATGGGTGCACGCCTGTCGACCAAGGGCAAGGCCACTTCGGCCAATCGCCGGCTCACGGTGTTCAAGCGTTACTACCGTTGGGCGCTGCGCGAGCGCCGTGTCGTGGCGGACCCGAGCATCCGGCTTGCGCCAGCGCGGCAGATGCCGCGCGCCATCAAGACGCTGTCGGAAAAACAGGTCGACGACCTGCTGGCCGCGCCCGACGTCGAATCGCCGCTCGGCCTGCGTGACCGCGCGATGCTCGAGCTGATGTACGCGAGCGGCCTGCGCGTGAGTGAACTGGTGGCGCTCAAGGCCATCGACATGAGCCTCAACGACGGCGTGCTGCGTGTGCTGGGCAAAGGCAACAAGGAACGGCTCGTGCCCTTCGGCGGTGAGGCGCGGCGCTGGATCGAGCGCTATCTCGAGGAGTCGCGCCCCCTCATCCTCGACGGGCAACAGACGTCCGACCTGTTCGTGACCGCACGCGGCGCCGGCATGACGCGCGTGATGTTCTGGATCATCGTGAAGAAGCACGCCACCGCGGCGGGCATCCACGTGCCGCTGTCGCCGCACACGCTGCGCCATGCCTTTGCCACGCACCTGCTGAACCACGGGGTCGACCTGCGCGCGGTGCAGTTGCTGCTGGGCCATGCCGACATCTCGACCACCACCATCTACACCCACGTGGCGCGCGAGCGGCTGAAGCAATTGCACGCGCAGCATCATCCGCGCGGCTGAGCGCACCACACAAGCCCGCGGCCCGGCAATGCGATGACGCTGGCGCGCCTGCTTCAACATCGCTGATTCGCCAGGGCCGACAATGCGGTGGAAGGGTCCAGGCTCATTCGCGAGCGCAAGCCGCCGCTGGACCGATGCAACCCACGTAGACGATCGACAGGAATCCTCATGAATTTCCTCGCTTCCTCGAAGCCTTCGCACCGCACGGCAACCCGGCTCCTCGCAGCCGCGGCACTGTGCGCTGCCTCGGGTGCGCACGCACAGGCCATTCCCAAGACGGTGCGCCTCATCGTGGCGTACCCCGCGGGCGGCGTCAGCGACGTCGTTGCGCGTGCGCTCGGCGACAGGCTCGCGGCGCAACTGGGCGTCACGGTGATCGTCGACAACCGGGCCGGCGCGAGCGGCGCCATCGGCATGGACGCCGTCGCCAAGGCCGCGCCCGATGGCGCGACGCTGGGCTTCTCGGCGATCAGCCCGCTGGTGCTGAGCCCGCACCTCGGCAAGCTGCCCTTCGATCCATTGAAGGACATCGCGCCGGTGGCGAGCGTGATGTATTCGCCGGTGCTGCTGATCGCCACGCCGGCCAGCAAGGCGAAGGATTTCCGCGCGCTCATCGCCGATGCGAAGGTGCAGCCGGGCGCGCTGCGCTGGGCCACGTCGGGGCCGGCTTCGCTAGGCCATATCGTGCTGGAGCAGTTGCGCTCGGCGGCGGGGGTCGACATCACGCACGTGCCGTACAAGGGCGGCGGCCAGCAGCTGAACGACGCCATCGGCGGGCAGTTCGAGATTCTCTCGACCAATGCGAGTCCGACGCTCACGTCCCACATCCAGTCGGGCAAGCTGCGTCCGCTGGCCGTCGGTGCGCCGGCGCGGCTCGAGAGCCTGCCCCAGGTGCCCACGCTGGGCGAACTGGGCTACAGCGCGGCGAACATCAATTCGCTGTTCGGCGTCTTCGCACCCGCGGCCACGCCGCCCGCGCTGATTGCCAGGTACAACGCCGAGATTAACAAGGCCCTGGCCAGCGCCGAGCTGCGCGCCAGGCTCATGGCCACCGACAACGTGCCGACCGGCGGCACTTCGGCTGCGTTTGCGAAAGAGATCGCCAGCGAGTTCGAAAGCAACGGCCGCATCATCAAGGCCGCGGCCATCAAGGCGGATTGACCCTGCTGATTGCGGTTTGAAATTCCCTACCTTATAGTTGGTAGATGACCCCCGCCACAGCCCTTGTCGCCGGCAGCACCCGCGAGCAGATCCTCGCGGTGGCGCGCGGCTTCATCGAAACGCGTTCCTACCTGGGCTTCAGCTTCCAGGATGTGGCCGACGCGGTCGGCGTTCGCAAGGCCAGCCTGTACCACCACTTTCCGACCAAGGAGGCGCTGGGCATCGCGGTGATCCGCGGGGCCACGCAGAGCTTCAAGGACTGGGACGCGGCACGGGCGCGCGAGCCCAAGGACGCGCTCGAATCGTATTTCCGCATGTACCGCAACACGCTGAAGGCGGGATCGGGCATGTGTCCAGCGGGAGCATTGGCGCCCGGATGGGGCGTGATCAACGACGAACTGCGCCAGGCCGTGCAGGAACTGCGCAATACGCAGGTGACGTGGCTCACCGGGGTGCTGGGCGCACTGATGCCGGCGCGAAAGAAGGGCACCTCGGTCGCTTCGCTGGCCGCCTATGTGTTTTCCGTCTGTCAGGGCGCGCTGCTGTCGGCGCGCATGACGGGCCGCGTGGACGACTTCGATGAAGCCATCGCGCAACTCAGGAGTTCATTGCCGGGCTGACCGCCCGGCCCAACGCGGGCACGCCACGGCGTGCTTATTTTTTGACCTCGATACCTACCGATTGGATGGTAGTTTAAATTTGCTGGAGAACCTTCATGAAAGCCGTCATTTCCGCCTACGCTCGTTCCCCCTTCCATTTCTCGAAGAAGGGCTCCCTCGCCGAGGTGCGGCCCGACACGCTGGCTGCCGGCGTGGTGCGCGGCCTGCTGCAGCGCACGGACCTCGACCCTGCGCTGCTCGAAGACCTGATCCTCGGCTGCGCGTACCCTGAAGCCTCGCAGGGCAACAACCTCGCGCGCATCGTCGGGCTGCTGGCCGGCCTGCCGCACGAAGTGGGCGGCATGACGGTGAACCGCTTCTGCGGCTCGTCGATGCAGGCCGTGCACATTGCCGCCGCGCAGATCGAGGCAGGCATGGGCGAGGCCTTTTTGTGCGTCGGCGTGGAGTCGATGACGATGGTGCCGCAGGGCGGCTTCAACTTCTCGCCCAACCCCGAGTTGAAGGAGAGCACCGATGCCTATATCTCGATGGGCGAGACGGCCGAGAACGTGGCGCAGCGCTGGAGCGTGAGCCGTGCCGACCAGGAAGCCTTCGCGGTGGAATCGCACCGCAAGGCGGCCGAAGCGCGCTCGCAAGGCCGGCTGGCGGGCGAGATCGTGCCGGTGCGCCTCGTCTCCGGCGACATCGTCGATGCCGATGGCTGCATCCGGCCGACCACCTCGGCCGAGGCGCTGGCGAACCTCAAGCCCGCGTTCCGCCCAGACGGCGTGGTGACGGCCGGCACCTCGTCGCCGCTGACCGATGGCGCTGCAGCGGTGCTCGTCACCAGCGATGCCTTCGCCGCGAAGCACGGCCTGCAGGCGCTGGCGCGCATCAGGTCGTTCGCGACCGTGGGCGTCGATCCGGCCATCATGGGCATCGGCCCCATCCCCGCGACCCTCAAGGCACTGGCGCGCGCCGGCCTGAGCGCAGCCGACCTCGACGTGATCGAGATCAACGAGGCGTTCTCGTCGCAGGCGCTGGCCTGCATCCGCGACCTGGGCCTCGACCCCGCAAAGATCAACCTCGACGGCGGCGGCTTGTCCATCGGCCATCCGCTCGGCGCGACCGGCGCACGCATCACGGGCAAGGCGGCGTCGCTGCTGGTGCGCGAGAAGGGCCGCTTTGCGCTGGCCACGCAATGCATCGGCGGAGGGCAGGGCATCGCGACCATCCTCGAGCGCGTCTGATCGTCCGAGAATGGGAAGTCCGTCACAACGAGGAGACCCCCATGGCCAAGCTGTACCTTGAAGACCTGAAGGTCGGTGACCGTTTCCAGAGCGGCGAACACCTGCTCGACGTGGCACAGATCAAGGCCTTCGCGCAGCAGTTCGACCCGCAGCCCTTCCACACCGACGAAGAGGCCGCAAAGAGCACCTTCTTCGGCGGCCTTGCGGCAAGCGGCTGGCACACGGCCGCGCTCACGATGAAGCTGCTGGTCGACAGTGGCATTCCCTTGGCGGACGGCATCATCGGTTCGGGCGGCGAACTGCAATGGCCCAAGCCGACGCGACCCGGCGACGTGCTGCATGTGGTGAGCGAAGTGCTCGACATCACGCCTTCGCGCTCCAAGCCCGGCCGGGCGATGGTGACGATGCGCTGCCAGACGCGCAACCAGCACGGCGAGGTGCTCCAGTACTTCACGCCGAAGCTGGTGGTGCACGCGCGGCCGGCATAGGCCACGGGCCTTCAGCGCTTGTCCGGGTGCGCCGTCGCCGAGAGCTGGCGCAATTCCTCAGCGCTGAACCCCGCCCGCCTGCGCGCTTCGAGGTTGAAAGGCGGCTTGTGCCGCGGCGCGTCGTAGCGCGCCACCAGCGCGGGGTAGGTCGCTTCGGCATCGAGGCCCGCGCCGTCGCACAGCCAGCGGTACCAGTGGTTGCCGATGGCCACGTGGCCCACTTCGTCGCGCAGGATGACGTCGAGGATCTCGACCGCGCGCAGCGCATCGGGTGTGTTCACGCGCTTCAGCTTGGCCTGGATCAGCGGCGTGGCATCGAGCCCGCGCGCTTCGAGCGTGCGCGGCACCAGCGCCATGCGGGCGAGCACGTCGTCCTTCGTTTTCTCGCACATGTTCCAGAGCCCGTCGTGGCCGGGGAAGTCGCCGTAGCGATACCCCATGTCCTGCAGGTGCGCATGCAGCAGCGTGAAGTGCAATGCTTCTTCGTCGGCCACGCGCAGCCAGTCGCGGTAGTAGGCCTCGGGCATTCCGTCGTAGCGCCATACCGCGTCGAGCGCGAGGTTGATCGCGTTGAACTCGATGTGGCAGATCGAATGGATCAGCGCGGCCCGGCCCTCGGGCGTGAAGGGCGAGCGTTTCTGCACGGCGGTGGCGGCCACGCGCAGCGGCCGTTCGGGGCGGCCCGGCACGCCGAGATCGTCGCCCTCGGTGCGGATCGGCGCAGTTGCTATGGAATCGGTAGCGGCCAGCGCAACGGTAGCGTGTGTTGCAGCCACCTTTTGTTCAGGATCGGTCAGTCGCAGCGCCGCCAGCGCGCTCAATCGGGGGTGCATCCCTACAATTCTAGTTTTTGCCCCGGAGACTCCACGATGGCCCTCTATGAACTCGACGGCGTTGCGCCGCAACTCGGTACCGGCGCGTGGGTTGCCGACAGTGCGGAGGTCATCGGCGACGTGCGGCTGGGCGACAACGCCAGCATCTGGTTCGGCGCCGTGCTGCGCGGCGACAACGAGACCATGACCATCGGACGCAACAGCAACGTGCAGGACATGTCGACGCTGCATTCCGATCCCGGCAGCCCGCTGACCATCGGCGAGAACGTCACCATCGGCCACCAGGTCATGCTGCACGGCTGCACCATCGGCGACAACTCGCTGATCGGGATCCAGGCGGTGGTCTTGAATAACGCGAAGATCGGCCGCAACTCGATCGTTGGCGCCGGCAGCGTCGTGACCGAGGGCAAGGAGTTTCCCGACAACTCGCTGATCTTCGGTTCGCCCGCCAAGGTCATGCGCACGATCAGCGACGAAGACGCCGCCCGCTTGCGCCACGGTGCCGAGCACTATGTGAAAAACGCCGTTCGCTATGCGAAGGGCCTGAAGAAAATCGCCTGATCCACAGGCCCAGCAGAAAGAAGATCCGTTTTGAGCGAGCTGCACAAATTCCTGTTCGATGGCCTGCCGGTGCGCGGCATGATCGTGCGCCTGACAGATGCGTGGCAGGAGATCCTGGCGCGGCGCGCCTCCAACACCGCCACCGGGGCCTATCCGCCGCCCGTGGCCGAGCTGCTGGGCGAAATGACGGCCGCGGCCACGCTGATGCAGTCCAACATCAAGTTCAACGGCGCGCTGATCCTGCAGATCTTCGGCGACGGTCCCGTGAAGGTCGCAGTGGCCGAGGCCAAGCCCGACCTGAGCCTGCGCGCCACCGCCAAGGTGATCGGCGAGCTCCCGGCCGATGCGCACCTGCCCGACATGGTCAACGTGAACAACAAGGGCCGCTGCGCCATCACGCTCGACCCCAAGGACAAGCTGCCGGGCGCCACGCCGTACCAGGGCGTGGTGCCGCTTTTCGGCGACGGCGGCGAGAAGCTGGGCAAGCTCAGCGACGTGCTGCAGCACTACATGCTGCAGAGCGAGCAGCTCGACACCACGCTGGTGCTCGCGGCCGACGACAAGGTCGCGGCCGGCCTGCTGATCCAGCGCCTGCCGGTGAAGGGTGAGGGCAACCTCGAAGGCACTTCCGGCACCTCGGACAAAGACCACGACCAGGCCAACGAAGATCAGATCGGCCGCAACGAGGACTACAACCGAATCTCGATCCTCGCCTCGAGCCTGACGCGCGACGAACTGCTCACGCTCGACGTCGAGACCATCCTGCGCCGCCTGTTCTGGGAAGAAAAGCTGCTGCGCTTCGAGCCGCAGGCCGGCCTGCAAGGCCCGCATTTCGCGTGCACCTGCGGGCGCGAGCGCGTGGCGCAGATGATTCGCGGGCTGGGCGCGGAGGAGGCCGAAAGCATCCTCGCGGAGCGCGGCGACATCGAGGTGGGCTGCGACTTCTGCGGCAAGCAGTACCGCTTCGACGCGGTCGATGCGGCACAGCTGTTCACGCCGCTCGGCGACCAGATCCCGGGCAGCCCGGTCGTCCAGTAAGACTCGGGCGCGCCTTGCGCCTCCTTTTTTATCGCGCCGAGTCGTCGAATCCGCCGAACGCGATGTCCGGCGCGCTCGTGTTGTGCTTCGACGGCAGGCTGCGGCCGAAGCGCACCTGCGTGACCCGAAGGCTCTTCACATCGGGCAACGGCAGCACCTGCGCGGCGGCCTGCGGCGCTGACTGCCAGCGCACCTCGCTCACGTCGGCGTTGTCGGGCGCGACGTACATCGAGCGCAGCACCGCGAAGGGCTGAGCGCTCGCGGTGGGCTTCGAGAGCGTCACGTCGAGCGCGGTGCGTGCGCGGCTGATTTCGTCCACGCGCACCACGGCGCTGCCGCCGTCGGTGAAGCGCACCTGGATGGCCAGCGGCCGGGGCACGATGCGGATCGACGCGATGTTCACCACCGGCCGCGCCGCCGCCTCGACCGGGCCGAGCAGGAACGACGAGCCATACGCCCCGTCGCCGAAGCGAGCCTCGGGCAGCGGCTTGATGCGCCAGTAGCCATCGGACGGGTAGAGAACGATCGTTTCGAGCGCCTTGCCGTTCTCCTTCTTGAACACCTGCAGCAAGTGAAAGCCGCCGTCCTTGCGCTTGCCGATCTGCACGGGCACGCGCTGCGGCCGCCAGAAGGTGGGCAGTGTCATGCCGACGATGCGCCACTGCGCGTTGTCCATCAGCACGACGGTGCGTTTGCGGAAGTGGTGCGCCGGGTCGGTCGGGTGGGCCCCGCCGTCGAAGTTGCAGCCCGAGAAGTCGGGCTTGGTGACGTCGTTGCCGACCTTGTCGAGGTAGTCGGGCTGCAGTGCCTCGATGCGCAGGCGGCGGATCCCGTCGCCGCGCAAGGTCAGCGACACGTTGTCTTCCTCTGCGCAGGCGGTGGTCGTGGTGCCGTTCTCGACGGTGGCGGCGACAGGGGCTGCGGTGGCCGGCAGCTGCGCGGCGAAGGCGCTGCAGATCAGGGCGACACGCGCGACGGAACGAAGAGGCATCGGGTCTCCGGTGATGGGATGGGGCGCGCTACTCGCGGCGCACGATCAGGTCGCTGAAAAGCTTATGTTCGCATTCCGGGTCGGAACACTTCTCGCAAGGCCATGACCACGAGGCGGGCTTCGCGTCGGACTGGGTGCGCGTGCGGGGCCGGCCCTCGCTGCCGGCGATGGAATTGATGGCGTTCCAGGCATTGGCGAGCCGCTCGCCGCCCGTGCCATGCACCACGGCGTACGAGAGCTTCGCGCCCGCGAGCGCGGCGCGCACCAGTGTGTCGGTGGGCTGGCGCGCATGCGGGCCGTCGCGCATGTCGTCGGCCATCCAGGGCAGGTCGAGCGCAGTGAGCAGCGTGATGGCATAGCGCCGCTGCGCGGCCAGCGCGCTGTCGTAGAGCGTGGTGTCGGCGAACAGCTGCTCGCTGTAGACCGCCGTCATGAGCGCCGTGGTGTCGGCCACCACTACGCCGGAGGCGGCTGCGGCCTTGATGCGGCGGGTCTGCTCTTCGGCGATGGCCCTTTGCTCGTCGGGGCGCGGCGTGCGGGCTTCGCGTTCGCACCATTCGCGCAGGTACTCGCTCACCAGCATCGTCGGCGTGCCGCGGTCCTTCAGGCGCTGCGCGATGGCGCGGGCCAGCTCGGTCTTGCCGGTGCTCTCGGCGCCCACGAGTGCGATGACACAGCCGGTCGGCAACGTGGGCGTCATGCGCGTACCGCCTCGGCCGGCATGCGCTGCCGCCACGCGACGTAGCCGGCCACGCTGAGCACGGCGAACACCGCATACAGGCCCACGGTGAGCCACAACCCTTTGTGGATGAACAGGCCCACGCTCACGACGTTCACGGCCAGCCAGATCAGCCAGTTCTCGATGAACTTGCGCCCGAGCAGGAACTGCCCGACCAGGCTCAGGCCGGTGGCGAAGCCGTCCCACCAGGGCACGTCGGTGTCGGTGAAACGGCGCAGGAAGAGGGCGACGGCCGGCCATGCCAGTGCGCAGGCGGCTAGAGTGAAAGCGATGCCGCGCGGCGAGAGCCGGGCGACATGCAAGGCGCTGCCGTCGGCCCGGTGGCCGCGCAGCCATTGCGACCAGCCCCATAGGGCGACGAAAGCGAAGAAGACCTGGAGCGAGGCATCGCCGTAGATGCGCGCCTTGGCGAACACCACGACGTAGAGCAGCGAACTGATGATGGCCAGCGGCCATCCCCAGTGAATCTCGCGCATGTTGCAGCCGACCATGACGAGCGCCAGGAGCGAGGCCACGAGTTCGAGCCAGCTGACAGGAGAGCCCCACAGCAGAAATGCAGGGGCCGAGAGAAGCTCGAGGATCAGGTTCTCCCCCGGAGGGCACCGTCGCAGTCTGTGCGTGGGACACCGCGGAACCGGCTTTGCCGGGCCGCTGGTGTCGCCCCCTGGAAGGGGGTTGGCGAAGCGACACGAAGTGCGCGAAGACTGAGGGTCATCCTAGTGAGCGATCTGTACGAACACTTCGTTCGGCTTGACCATGCCGAGCTCCGCGCGCGCGCGCTCCTCGACCATCTCGAGGCCGTTCTTGAGGTCGTTGACCTCGGAGGTCAGGCGCTCGTTGGTCAGCGTGGCCTTGGCGTTGGCTTCTTTCTGGTCGGCCAGCTTGGTGCGCAGCTGGGCCACGTCGCGCACGCTGCCGCGCCCATTCCAGAGCTGCCACTGCAGGATGGCCAGCAGGAGCAACAGGACGATCGGAGGAACGAGGCGGGCGCGCATGCCGCGTGGCGTCCGGGCGTTACTTCAGGTTGTAAAACGCGCCGCGGCCGGGGTACACGGCGATGTCGCCGAGATCTTCTTCGATGCGCAGCAGCTGGTTGTACTTGGCGATGCGGTCCGAACGCGAGAGCGAACCGGTCTTGATCTGGCCGGCGTTGGTGCCCACGGCGATGTCGGCGATGGTGCTGTCCTCGGTTTCGCCCGATCGGTGCGAAATGACGGCGGTATAGCCCGCGCGCTTGGCCATCTCGATGGCGGCGAAGGTTTCGGTTAGCGTGCCGATCTGGTTGATCTTGATGAGGATCGAGTTGGCGATGCCCTTCTCGATGCCCTCTTGCAGGATCTTGGTGTTGGTGACGAACAGGTCGTCGCCCACCAGCTGCACGCGCTTGCCCAGGCGTTCGGTCAGGTGCTTCCAGCCGTCCCAGTCGCCTTCGTGCATGCCGTCCTCGATGCTGATGATCGGGTACTTGTCGACCCAGTTCGCGAGCATGTCGGTCCAGCTTTCGGCCGTGAGCGAGAGGTTCTCGCCCGACAGCACGTACTTGCCGTCCTTGTAGAACTCGCTGGCCGCGCAATCGAGGCCCAGGGCGATCTGTTCGCCGGCGGTGTAGCCGGCCTTGTCGATGGCTTCCAGGATCAGCTGGATGGCTGCTTCATGGCTCTCGACGCTGGGGGCGAAGCCGCCTTCGTCGCCGACCGCCGTGCTGATGCCGCGATCGCCCAGGATCTTTTTCAGGGCATGGAACACTTCGGCGCCGTAGCGCACGGCCTCGCGGAAGCTCCTGGCGCCCACGGGGATGATCATGAACTCCTGCAGGTCCAGGCTGTTGTTGGCGTGCGCGCCGCCGTTGATGACGTTCATCATCGGCACCGGCAACTGCATGCCGCCCATGCCGCCGAAGTAGCGGTACAGCGGCAGGCCCGATTCCTCGGCCGCGGCGCGTGCCACGGCCATCGACACGGCGAGCGTGGCGTTGGCGCCCAGTCGGGCCTTGTTGTCGGTGCCGTCGAGGTCGATCATCGTGCGATCGAGGAAGGCCTGTTCGCTGGCGTCGAGGCCCAGCACGGCTTCCGAGATCTCGGTGTTGATGTTCTCCACGGCCTTGAGCACGCCCTTGCCGAGGTAGCGGCTCTTGTCGCCGTCGCGCAGCTCGATGGCCTCGCGCGAACCGGTCGATGCGCCCGAGGGCACGGCCGCGCGGCCCATGGTGCCCGATTCGAGCAGCACGTCGCACTCGACGGTGGGGTTGCCTCGGCTGTCGAGAATTTCGCGGCCGACGATGTCAACGATTGCACTCATCTTCTGTCTTTCTCTTTCTGGTCTCTTTGGCGGATGAATAAATGGGGATCAGAGGCCCTCGACGGCGATCATGTTCATGATCGCGGCGCCGGCACGCGCCTCGCGTGCCTTGAGGTACTCGGGCGTCTCGTAGAAGGCCTTGGCCTTCTCGAAGCTGGGGAACTTGAGGATCACCACGCGCGTGGGCTTCCAGTCGCCCTCGAGCGGCTGCACCTGGCCGCCGCGCACGCACACTTCGGCGCCATGCGCCTGCATCGCGGCGCTGGACCACTTCTTGTATTCCTCGTACTGCGTCGGGTTCGTGACCTCGACGTGGGCGATGACGTAGCCGCTGCTCATTCAAATACCTCCGTGCTTCGCACTGCGGTGCGAGCTTGCTTGGGGCGGCCCGGCGCGGCGCTCATGCAACGGCCTTCAACGTCTTGTTGGTGCTGCCCGCGCCCTTTTCCTTGTGGTCGAGCGCCGCCTTGATGAAGGCGTTGAACAGCGGGTGGCCGCCCCATGGCGTCGACTTGAACTCGGGGTGGAACTGCACGCCCATGAACCACGGGTGCACGTCCTGCGGCAGCTCGACGATTTCGGTCAGATGCTCGCGCTGCGTGAGCGCGGAGATCACCAGGCCGGCGTTGCGCAGTTCGTCGAGGAAGTTGACGTTGGCTTCGTAGCGGTGGCGGTGGCGCTCGGTGACCACGTCGCCGTAGATGCTGTGGGCCAGCGTGCCGGGCGTGACGTCGGAGCTCTGCGCGCCCAGGCGCATGGTGCCGCCGAGGTCGGACTTCTCGTCGCGCGTCTTCACCGTGCCGTCGCGGTCCTTCCACTCGGTGATCAGCGCGATCACGGGGGTGGGCGTCTCGGGGTCGAACTCGGTGCTGTTGGCGTTCTTGAGGCCGGCCACGTGGCGGGCGTACTCGATGGTGGCAACCTGCATTCCCAGGCAGATGCCGAGGTAGGGTACCTTGCCTTCACGGGCGAAGCGGGCCGCCGAGATCTTGCCCTCGACGCCGCGCTGGCCGAAGCCGCCGGGCACCAGGATGGCGTCGTACTTGGCCAGGCGCGACACGTCTTGTGCCGAGATGGTCTCGGAGTCGATGTAGTCGATCTTCACGCGCGCATGGTTCTTCATGCCGGCGTGGCGCAGGGCCTCGTTGAGCGACTTATAGCTGTCCGACAGGTCGACGTACTTGCCGACCATGGCGATCGACACTTCCTTTTGCGGATGCTCGACCTCGTAGACCAGGTCGTCCCAGCGCTGCAGCTTGGCGGGCGGCGTGTTGATGCGCAGCTTGTCGCAGATCAGGCCGTCCAGGCCCTGTTCGTGCAGCATGCGGGGCACCTTGTAGATGGTGTCCACATCCCACATGGAGATCACGCCCCATTCGGGCACGTTCGAGAACAGCGAGATCTTGGCGCGCTCGTCGTCGGGAATCGGGCGGTCGGCGCGGCACAGCAGCACGTCGGCCTGGATGCCGATGGCGCGCAGTTCCTTGGCGGTGTGCTGCGTCGGCTTGGTCTTGAGTTCGCCGGCGGCGGCGATCCAGGGCACGTAGCTCAGGTGCACGAAGGCCGAGTTGTTCGGACCGTTGCGCAGACTCATCTGGCGCACCGCTTCGAGGAAGGGCAGCGACTCGATGTCGCCCACGGTGCCGCCGATCTCGACGATGGCCACGTCCACCTCGTGCGCCGTGCCGATGCCGGCGCCGCGCTTGATGTATTCCTGGATCTCGTTGGTGATGTGCGGGATCACCTGCACCGTCTTGCCGAGGTAGTCGCCGCGGCGTTCCTTCTCGAGCACGGTCTTGTAGATCTGGCCGGTCGTGAAGTTGTTGGCCTTGCGCATCCGCGTGTTGATGAAGCGCTCGTAGTGGCCGAGGTCGAGGTCGGTCTCGGCGCCGTCATCGGTGACGAACACTTCCCCATGCTGGAAGGGCGACATCGTGCCGGGGTCGACATTGATGTACGGATCGAGCTTGATGAGGGTGACTTGGAGGCCGCGCGATTCGAGGATCGCGGCGAGCGAGGCGGAGGCGATTCCCTTGCCAAGGGAAGATACGACACCACCGGTGACGAAGACAAATTTGGTCATGCCAGTTCCGGATGCGTGAATCCGGGCAGTGGGAAATTGCGATTATAGATGTGCCCTTTGCGACACCCCCCGCCAAGGGCTTGTTGCCGTTTGTTCGATGGCCTATGAGCAACAATACGGCCCATGCAAGATCTCGCCGGCAAACACATCGTCCTTGGCCTCACCGGAGGCATCGCCTGCTACAAGTCGGCCGAGCTGTGCCGGCTGTTCGTGAAGGCCGGGGCTACTGTCCAGGTCGTGATGACCGAGGCGGCCGAGGAGTTCATCACCCCGGTGACCATGCAGGCGCTCTCGGGCCGCACCGTCTACACCTCGCAGTGGGACACGCGCGAGCCCAACAACATGCCGCACATCAACCTCAGTCGCGAGGCCGATGCGATCGTGCTGGCGCCCTGCAGCGCCGACTTTATCGCTCGCCTGGTGCAGGGCCGCGCCGACGACCTGCTGAGCCTGATGTGCCTGGCCCGCCCGATGGACCGCGTTGCGCTGCTGATCGCGCCGGCCATGAACCGCGAGATGTGGGCCCACCCCGCCACCCAGCGCAACCTGATGCAGGTGGCTGCCGACGGCGCAACCGTGCTGGGCGTGGGCAGCGGCTGGCAGGCCTGCGGCGAAACGGGCGATGGGCGCATGCTCGAACCTGCGCAGCTGTTGGAGGACATCACGGCCTTCTTCCAGCCCAAGCTGCTGGCGGGGCAGAAAGTGCTGGTCACGGCCGGCCCGACCTTCGAGGCGCTCGACCCGATCCGCGGCATCACCAACCATTCGTCCGGCAAGATGGGCTTTGCCATCGCCCGCGCGGCCCGCGAGGCGGGGGCCGAGGTCACCCTGGTGGCCGGCCCGGTGCATCTGCCGACCCCGCGCGGCGTGACGCGCGTCGACGTGCTGTCGGCGCAGGACATGCTCGAAGTGACCACCCATGCCGCGCAATCTGCTAGCATTTTTGTAGCGACTGCCGCCGTGGCCGACTGGCGTCCGGCCACGCAGAGCGATCAGAAGATCAAGAAGGACGGCAGCGGCAAGACGCCGGTGCTCGAGTTCGTCGAGAACGCCGACATCCTCCTGAGCGTTGCCAAGAGCGAGCGGGCACAGGCCCGAAAGCTCTTCTGCGTGGGCTTCGCGGCGGAGAGCGAGAACCTCGCCGAGCACGCCAAGGCCAAGCGCGAGCGCAAGGGCATTCCGCTGCTGGTGGGCAACATCGGCCCGCTGACCTTCGGGCAGGACGACAACGCGCTGCTGCTGGTGGATGCCAAGGGCGTGCGCGAGCTCCCGCGCGCGCCCAAGCTCACGCTGGCGCGAGAACTCATGGCCGAGATTGCCGCCCGACTTCCCGACTGGAGGGCCTGATGAATCCCCATCCCCAGTGGAACACGCCGCCGAACGGCGACTTCGCCCGTTATGTCGAGCGGCTGTCGGCGCAGGCCGCGCTGCCGAAGCGGGCGGCGAAAGAGGGCGAGCCCGGGCTCGACGTCGGCATGGGCCCGTCACCCGGCCAGCAGGGGCCGGTGAGCGCGGCCATGCAGCGCAGCGCAGAACTGCCGAATGGCGAAGTGCCGAAGAAGGAGCCTGGCTCCTTCGACCCCCTGACCCTCAAGGTGCTGGGCGCCGTCGGCGCGCTGGTGTTCCTCGTGCTGTGGGCCGCCGGCGTGCCTTTCGGCGTGCTGCTCCTGCTGGCGGGCGTGGCCATCTGGTTCGGCAAGAAATTGAAGGGCGTGAAGCTCACCCCCGGCGTCGCCAAATGGCAGCAGGTGCTGGAAGAGGCGGCCCGCAAGCAAAGAGAACAGCAACAGAAGCAAGGCAGCAAGCAAAAGTGAAAGTCGACGTCCGTATCCTCGATCCGCGCATGGTGGATCAATTGCCCGCATATGCCACCCCTGGAAGCGCCGGCCTCGACCTGCGGGCCTGCCTCGATGCCCCGATCACGCTGGAGCCCAACGGCTGGCAGCTGGTGGGCACGGGCATCGCGATCCACCTGGCCGACCCGGCCTATGCGGCGCTGATCCTTCCGCGCTCGGGGCTGGGCCACAAGCACGGCATCGTGCTCGGCAACCTCGTCGGCCTGATCGACAGCGACTACCAGGGCGAACTGAAGATCAGCGCCTGGAACCGCAGCGACACACCCTTCGTGCTGCAGCCGATGGAGCGGCTCGCCCAATTGGTGATCGTCCCCGTGGTACAGGCGCAATTTCGGGTGGTCACAGACTTTGCACCTTCGCAACGCGGCGAGGGCGGCTACGGCTCCACGGGCAAACATTGAGCAAATGCTGAAGGGAAGCTGAGTTTCGGGGCGGTAAAGACTGGAACTGGCGAAGGCCGGGCGGCCTCGAAGGTTTCAGTGTGTGTTCTGGCGTCATCGCGGCGGACGCTGCGGCGTTAGTCAGGCACACGCAGGGTGCATGCATTCATCATTCGTGCACTGTTCTATCCGAGGAGCCTCCAACATGAAGATCTCAATGCGCTTTGTTTCCGTCACCGCTTCCGTGCTGGCCGTGGCCACGCTCACGGCATGCGTGGCACCGGCGCCCGTCTACCAGACCTCGCGCTATCCGTACCAGGCGCCCCCGCAGGCCATCCAGTACCGCGAAGCTTCCTACGTCGAGTACGGCCACGTGGCCAACATCGAGGTGCTGCGCAGCGAAACAGCCGGCACCGGCACCACCGGCGGCGGCGCTGTCGCCGGCGGGGTCATCGGTGGTGTGGTGGGCAACCAGTTCGGGCGCGGCAATGGACGTGCAGCGGCCACCGCGCTGGGCATCGTGGGCGGCGCCCTGCTGGGCAACACCATCGAGGCTCAGCAGAACGGGCCACGTGCCTATGAAACCTATCGCGTGTCGGTGCAGACCGACAACGGCGGTTACCGCGCCTTCGATGTGCAAAGCCCGGGCGACCTGCGCATCGGCGACCGTGTGCGCATCGACAACGGCCAGATCTCGCGCATGTAGCCGTCGACGATCTTCCGTACGCAAAAAAGCCGAGCATGCTCGGCTTTTTTTTGGCTGACGGAGCCTCAATGCAGCGTATGGTTGCCCGGCGCCATCGGCGCGACCTTGAAGAAGCCCGTGCCCGCCGAGCCGCGGCCGACTTCCTCTTCGGTGGCCTCGCGCACGGAGCGCACCGTGATGTCGAGCCGGATCGCGATGCCTGCCAGCGGATGGTTGCCGTCCAGCACCAGGTGCTCCGGATAGATCTCGGCCACGGTGTAGATCGCGTCTTTCGGAATGTCGCTGTTCACGCCCTTGGGAAGGGCGGAGCCGTCGAAGGTCATGCCTTCTTCCGTGCCTTCGGGAAAAAGCGAGCGCGGCTCCAGGAAGAGCAACTGGTCGTTGAAGTCGCCGAAGCCCTGTTCGGGTTCGATCTGCAGCTGCACCCGGGCGCCGGGCTCATGGCCTTGCAGGGCCGCTTCGATCACGTCGAAGAGGTCGTCGCCGCCGACCATGAATTCCACCGGCTCGTCGAGCACGTCCAGCACGTCGCCGAGCGTGTCTTTCATGGTCCAGGTCAGGCCGACCACGCATTGTTCAGAGATTTCCATTGCAGAATTCTCCCATGGAGATCAATCAACCCCTGCCATTGCTCGGCGGCCTGAGTGCCGCGCAGTTCATGCGGCGGCACTGGCAGAAAAAACCCTTGCTCGTCCGACAGGCGATACCCGCGATGGTGCCACCGATCGAACGTGCTGCGTTGTTCGCGCTGGCCGAACGCGAGGAGGTCGAATCGCGGCTCATCCGGCATGGCAAGGCCGGCTGGTCGCTCAAGCATGGGCCGCTGGCCCGGCGTGCCTTGCCGCCGTTGAAGCAACCAGCCTGGACGCTGCTGGTGCAGGGCGTCGACCTGCATCACGAAGGCGTACACGAACTGTTGCAGCAGTTTCGCTTTCTGCCCGACGCTCGCCTCGACGACCTGATGATCAGCTATGCCAGCGATACCGGCGGGGTCGGCGCGCATTTCGACAGCTACGACGTGTTCCTGCTGCAGGCGCAGGGGCGTCGCCGCTGGTCCATCGGCAAGCAGAGCGACCTGCGCCTGCAGCCGGGCGTGCCGCTCAAGATCCTTGAGAACTTCGAACCCGAGCAGACCTTCGTGCTCGAACCCGGCGACATGCTGTACCTGCCGCCGCGCTATGCCCACGACGGCGTGGCCGTGGGTGACGACTGCATGACCTGTTCCATCGGCCTGCGTTCGTCCGCATTGGGCGAACTCGGCGCCGACCTGCTGGCGCGCATGGCGCAGGCGTACGCCGAAGACCTGGAAGATGCGGGGCCTGCCGAGCTGGCGCGCTACCGTGACCCGATGCAGCCGGCGGTCGATGCACCCGCGCAGATGCCCGCCGCATTGCAGGGCTTCGCCCGCAAGGCCATCGAGGCCGCACTGCGCGATGCCGATGCCGTCGATCGCGCACTTGGCGAGTCGCTCACCGAGCCCAAGGCCAATGTCTGGTTCGGCGAAGGCGGCGAGGCACCCGATGCAATGCAGCGCGTGGCACTCGACCGCCGCACGCGCATGCTCTACGACACGCGGCACATCTACATCAACGGCGAGAGCTTTCGCGCGGGAGGGTCCGACGCCACGCTGATGCGCCGCCTTGCCGACCGGCGCGCGCTGGATTCCCGCGAGCTGGCCCGTGCCAGCGAAGGCGCTCTCGCGCTGCTTGGCGAATGGTGCGAGGCAGGTTGGCTTCATGCCGAATAATCACACCGGAGCGCCGCTGAGCGACGGCCGCTTCGATGGCCGCGAAGCCTTCGATGCGATCCTGCGTGCCGCACTGTCGGCCGCCGCGCGGGAGGGCTGGAAGGAGATCGTCTTCAGCGACCCCGACTTTGCCGACTGGCCATTGGGTGAGCGCGCGAGCATCGAGGCGTTGCAGGCCTGGTCGGCAAGCGGCCGCCGCTTCGTGCTGCTCGCCCAGCGCTTCGATGTACTCGAACGCGGCCACGCGCGCTTCGTGCCGTGGCGCCGCATGTGGGACCACATCATCGAATGCCGCGCGACCGGCAAGGCCGCGGACTCCGAAGTGCCCAGCGCCATCTGGACGCCCACCTGGTTCGTGCATCGCATCGACCCCGAGCGCAGCCGCGGCGTGAGCGGCACCGATGCGCCCGCCCGCCGCGCCTTGCGCGATTCGATCGACGAATGCTGGCGCATCGCGCGGCCGGCGTTTCCGGCATCGACATTGGGCTTGTAAGCCAATGCCGCGAATGCGGCCGCGAGACATATTCGGACAGGTGGGCAGGTCTAGAATTTTTTTCGTTCCAGACCTTCATTGCCAAAGGAGATTCCATGAAGAAGTCATCGTCCGTCCTGGTTGCCTCGCTGATTGCCGCTGCCGCGCTCGTCGCCTGCGGAAAGAAGGAGGATGCTGCGCCGGCTGTCGTGACGCCGCCTCCTGCGCCCGTGACCGAACCCGCGCCTGCGCCTGCACCTGCCACCGATCCGGCCGCATCGGGGGCGGCAACGCCGGCGCCCGGCGCATCGTCCGCGCTCGACGCGGCGAACGCAGCCACCGAGGCAGCGAAGAAGAACGAAGCGCCGAAGCAATAGGCCAGGCCTCGGCACCCGCCATGATGAAAGCCGCCACGAGGCGGCTTTTTTTCTTAGGAGAGCGTGAGGATCGCGCGGCTCATACGTCGAGCCAGGGCGAGCCCTGCGATGCCGTGGCGGTGAGCATCTCGGCCTCGTCGCCGCCGAGGGCCTCGGCCATCAGGCGGCGCACGATCTCGGGTCGGTTGTTCTGCTCGCTCAGGTGCGCAGCCACCACGTGGCGCAAGCCGTCGTGCAGCACCGCGCGTGCGATCTCTGCGGCGGCCGTGTTCGACAGGTGGCCGTAGTTGCCGCCGACACGATGCTTGAGAAATGGCGGATAGGCCGAATTGGCCAGCAGATCGCTGTCGTGGTTGAACTCCAGCAGCAGCGCATGCACGCCGCTCAGGCGGGCCAGCACGTGGGCCGTGGCGTGGCCCAGATCCGTCAATATGCCCAGCGTGCGGTTGCCGTCGGTGCAGCGAAGCTGCAGCGGCTCGCGCGCATCGTGGGGCACGGTGAAGGGCTGCACGCAGATGTCGCCGACCTCGAACTCGGCGTCGTCGCGCGCCAGGTTCAGCAGGCCCTCGAAATCGCGCCCGCCGGTGGCGAGCCACGTGCCTTCGCTCATCCAGACGGGGATGCGGTTGCGCCGCGACAGCGAATGGGCGCAGCCGATGTGGTCGCCGTGCTCGTGCGTGACGAAAACCGCATCGATGTCGCTGGCGGCGAGGCCTGCCTGGGCCAGCCGCAGATCGAGCTGCTTGAGGCCGAAGCCGCAGTCGATCAGGAAGCGGGAGGTGCGGCCGGCGCTGGTCGCTTCGACCAGCGCGGCGTTGCCCGTGCTGCCGCTGCCGAGGCTTCGGAAGCGGAGCATGCGGGTTACTTCAGGTCGTCTGCGATGACCTTGACGATGCGCTCGGCGTTGGCCGAGGTTTCAGGTGCGCCGGCTGCGTCGAGCACGGACACCGTCGTGGCTTCGCCCTGTCCCTTGACCGAGATGCGGAACTTGATCGGTGCTTCGTCCTTGGGCGAGCTGCTGAACAGCTTGCCGAAGAAGCCGGGCTCCTTCTTGTCGGGGTTGGGGGTCACGTAGCGCACGTAGTACAGGCCGGCGCTGCGGTCGCGGTCTTCCACGGTGAAGCCGGTGCGGTCGAGCGCGAGCCCGACGCGGCGCCATGCGCGCTCGAAGCCTTCGCTGATCTGCACGACCGGCTGGTTGCCGACCTTGGCGACGGTGGCGGTCTTGGTCGTCGCGGTGGTGGCGGCCAGGATCTTCGACTGCTCCTGCGAGACGCCGAGCTTGACCATCAGGCGGCGCAGGAATTCGGTCTCGAGCTCAGGATCGCTGGGGCGAGGCTGCCACACGGTCTGGTCCTGGCGCGAGTTGTTGTAGACCTCCTGCATGCCGCGGTGGCTGATGAAGATCTCGGTGCCGTTGGGCGTGCGTTCCAGGCGGGTGCGGAAGCGGTCGAGTTCGCCGGTCGAGTAGACCGAGTCGACCAGCTTGCCCAGCGTGCCGCGGATGATGTCCTGCGGCAGCTTGGCGCGGTTCTCGGCCCAGTCGGTTTCCATGATGCCCAGGTTGCGCTGGTCGGTGGTCAGCAGGAAGCCGCTTTCCTGCCAGAAGTCCTTCACCGGGTCCCAGAGCTGGTCGGGCGTACGGTTGACGACGATCCATCGCTGCGTGCCCGAGCGCTCCATGCGCACGTCGCCGAGGTTGCTCACGGCGGTGGGCACGCCCGGGGCGTTGGCGATGCCGGCCTGGTAGGCATTGGCGGTCACGGCGCCGCCGGGGATGGCGTAGCGGTTGTCGCGCGAGAGTTGGGAGAGATCGGGTGGGACTTCGAGCGTCGGGGCCTTGCCTGCACTCTTGTAGTCGATCTTGTCGCTCTCGAGGACGGAGCAGGCGGCGAGGCTGGCAACGAGGGCCAGCAGTGCAAGTCGCGAAAGGTTCTTCAACGTCGTCTTCCTTGTTGGAATGGTTCGGTCAATCTAGGGGCCGCAGTGCCCGCCATCTCAGAGCACGGTTCGGGCAAAAGGTTGCTTAACCTTGCTGCAGCCAGGGGAAAGGATGCTCAGCCCTTCAGCAGGCCGGTGGCGCGCAGGGCGCCTTCGACCGCGGGGCGGCTCGCTTCGCCGAGTTCGGTGAGCGGCAGGCGCAGCGTGCCGCCGCACAGGCCGAGCCGCGCCATGGCCCACTTCAGCGGGATCGGGTTGGGCTCGACGAACAGGTTGCGGTGCAACGGCATCAGCTCGAACTGGATCTGCATGGCGCGTTTGACGTCGCCCGCCAGTGCCGCCACGCACAGTTCGTGCATCTTGCGCGGCGCGACGTTGGCCGTGACGCTGATGTTGCCCTGGCCGCCGCAGAGCATGAGCGCGACCGCGGTCGGGTCGTCGCCGGAATAGACGGCAAAGTTCTTAGGCAGGTCGCGAATGAGCCACTGGGCGCGCTCGATGTTGCCGGTGGCTTCCTTGATGCCGATGATGCCGGGCACCTGCGCCAGTCGCAGCACGGTGTCGTGCGCCATATCGGCAACGGTGCGGCCGGGCACGTTGTAGAGCACGACGGGCAGGTCGCCCACGGCTTCGGCGATGGCCTTGAAATGCTGGTACTGGCCCTCTTGCGTGGGCTTGTTGTAGTACGGCACGACCTGGAGCTGCGAATCGGCGCCCACGCCCTTGGCGAACCTGGCGAGCTCGATGGCTTCCTTGGTCGAGTTCGCGCCGCAGCCGGCCATCACGGGCACGCGGCCCCGGGCCTGCTCGACCGAAACACGGATGATTTCGCAGTGCTCTTCGACATCGACCGTCGGCGATTCGCCGGTGGTGCCGACCACGCCGAGGCAGTCGGTGCCTTCTTCGATGTGCCAGTCGATGAGCCGCCGCAGGGCGGGGTAGTCGACACTGCCGTCGTCGTGCATCGGCGTGACGAGCGCGACGATGCTGCCTGTCAGTTGCTCCAAGGGGAATCTCTTTGTCGGTGGACGAAAGTGCCGATTCTACTTACTCCGGCGTGCCGCAAGACAGCCGCCCCAACCCCCTCAGTTTCCCGCAAGGAGGTGCCGGGGCGGCTGGCCGTCGTTGCTGCCGGCGGGGCGGATGGCGGCAATGCGCTGCACGAAGCGCGCAGGTTCGGGCATGAAGCCGTCCTCGTAGGCCACTACGCGCAGGCCGGTGCAGGCCGCCAGCAGTTCGCCGGGCTGCAGCAGGAAGTCGGGGCGCGAGGGCTTGCCGACGGTCTCGTTGCCCGCCGCGAAGGTTTCGTAGAGCAGCACGCCGCCCGCTGCCACCGCGGCCACGATGTCGGCCATGCGCGGGCGCCAGAGGTAGTTGGTGACGATCACGGCGCCAAAGGCCTGGCCGGCGAAGGGCCAGGGGCCCGACTCGATGTCCGCCGAGACGGTGCGGCCGAAGGCGCCGGCCGCCGCTATGGCTTCAGGCGAGCGGTCGACACCGGTGGCCGGATGCCCGCGGCCCGCGAACCACTGCATGTGCCGCCCGGCGCCGCAGGCCACGTCGAGCACCGTGGCGCCGGGCGCGAGCAGGTGCGTCCAGCGAACGATCCATTCGGAAGGCGCGGACGGGCCGTGCATCTGTACAGCATCTTTCATGGCGGGGCGGGCCTCAGAAGCAGGACCAGATCTGGTCGACCAACGTCACGAGGAAGTCCGGGTGGACGTAGAGAGCGAACACGCCGCCCAGCACTGCCAGCGCGGCGGCCAGCCAGCCCGCGTGGACGATGTGGTGGCGCATTTGCGAAGTCATGGCCGTGTTTATACGCAATCAGCCCGCGGCCCCCAGCGGCTGTGGCGACGAGCGCGAGATGGCGCTTTCCTTCACTGGCAGGTTGATCAGCGCCGCGAACACGCCCAGCGCGACCGCGATGTACCAGACGATGTCGTAGCTGCCCGTGGTGTCGTACAGGTAGCCGCCGAGCCACACGCCCAGGAACGAGCCCACCTGGTGGCTCAGGAACACAAAGCCGCTGAGCATCGACAGGTGCGCCACGCCGAAGATGCCCGCCACGATCGCATTGGTCGCGGGCACAGTCGACAGCCACAGGAAGCCCATCGCCGCCGAGAACACATACACGCTGAGCGGTGAGATCGGTACCAGCAGGAACAGCGCGATCGACACGGCCCGCGCGAAATAGATCGCCGCCAGGATCTTGCGCTTGGCCAGCTTCTGCCCCAGCAGCCCCACCGTGTAGGTGCCGAACACGTTGAACAGCCCGATCAGCGCCAGCGCATAGCCCGCCACTTCGGCCGGCAGGCTCCGGTCGCGCAGGTAGGTCGGTATGTGGATGCCGATGAACGCAAGCTGGAAGCCGCAGACGAAGTACCCCGCCATCAGCAGCCCGAAGCTCGGATAGCGGAAAGCCTCGCCCACCGCCTGCAGCACCGATTGTTCGCGGTGCCCGGCCAGCGCGGACGTCTTCGGTTCGCGCAGGCCGAAGGCCATCGGGATGATCACGAGCACCAGCACCGCCACCACGGCAAGCGCCGTCTGCCAGCCCAGGTGGCCGATCAATCGCCCCTCGATGGGCGCCATCAGGAACTGCCCGAAGGAGCCGGCCGCCGCCGCAACGCCCATCGCCCACGATCGCCGTTCGGCCGGAATCTGCCGACCGATCACGCCGTAGATCACTGCATAGGTCGAGCCCGCCTGCGCCGCGCCGATCAGCACGCCCGCGCTCAGCGTGAAGAGCAGCGGCGTCGGCGAATGCGCCATGCCGAGCAGACCCAGCGCATAGAACACCGAGCCGCCGATCAGCACCCGGAACGCGCCGAAGCGGTCGGCCAGCATGCCCGCGAACACCCCGAAGATGCCCCATGAAAGATTCTGGACCGCCAGCGCGAACGAGAAGGTCTGCCGGCTCCAGTCCTGCGCCTGCGTGATCGGCTGCAGCCAGAGCCCGAAGCCGTGGCGGATGCCCATCGACAACGTGACGATCATGGCCCCGCAGAACAGGACTTGCTTGATGGAGAGGACGGGGGCTGGGGCTTGCATCGCGTCGAATGTAGCGACTTGAGGGCTTCGGCAGGCGGCAGGTCGGCCGACGGCATTGATGATTTATCGAGGTGGCTTTGATGCGACCGGTGCATCAAAACCGGTGAGGGCCCCGCAAACCCTTGTGTGTGATTTGTTACATTTGTGTTCCAGCGCACTTCCCCACAAGGAATCCAGACAATGAGAAGAACCGCCTTGAAGTTCGCCGCGCTCGCAGCGCTGACGATCCTCGCCGCAGGCTGCGCCAGCACTGGCGTCAAGCACCAGGACATGGCCGGCACCATTCCCGCCGTGAAATCAGGCGAGGGCCGTATCTATTTCTTCCGCGCGGCGACACCCTACGGCTCGGCACTGCAGCCCCTCATCCGCCTCAACAAGGTGGTGGTGGGCGCATCGAAGTCTGGTGGTTTCTTCTACGTGGACCGTCCGGCCGGCACCTACCTGGCCGCGACCACGACCGACGCCGGGAAGACGCTCGGCATACCCCTGGAAGCCGGCGAAACCAAATACGTGCGCATGTCGCCATCGTTCGGCCTGGTGATCGGCAGCATCGTTCTCGACCTCGAGCCGGCCGAAAAGGCCAGGCCCGAACTCGCCTCGCTGGCCTATACCGGCCAGGCCATCATCAACAAGTAAGTCCGGTCATCGTGCAAACCTTCGGCTTCCGGTCGAAGGTTCCTGTATGGGTATCCAGTCATTTGGTGGCGACTGACTACAATCCGCCCCCATGGCGACTCCCCTCAAGACTCCCCCCAGTTCAGCGTCCGCATCGTCCGGCTACTCGGAAGGCTCCATCCGCGTGCTCAAGGGCCTCGAGCCCGTGAAGCAGCGCCCGGGCATGTACACCCGGACCGACAACCCGCTGCACATCATCCAGGAAGTGCTCGACAACGCCGCCGACGAGGCGCTGGCAGGCTATGGCAAGAAGATCAAGGTCACGTTGCATGCCGACGGCTCGGCCAGCATCGAAGACGACGGCCGGGGCATTCCGTTCGGCCTGCACCCCGAAGAAAAGGCCCCCGTGATCGAGCTCGTGTACACCCGCCTGCACGCGGGCGGCAAGTTCGACAAGGGCTCGGGCGGTGCCTACAGCTTCTCGGGCGGCCTGCACGGCGTGGGCGTTTCGGTGACCAATGCGTTGTCCAAGCGGCTCGAAGTCACCTCGCACCGCGAAGGCTCCGTCGCCAAGCTGGCCTTCAGTGCCGGCGACGTGATCGAGGCGCTCGAAATCCGCAAGCTCGAGGCCGGCGAGCGCCGCCAGGGCACCACCGTGCGCGCCTGGCCCGACGCCAAGTATTTCGAGACCGCCGTGCTTCCCATGGGCGAGCTCACGCACCTGCTGCGCAGCAAGGCCGTGCTGATGCCTGGCGTGAGCGTCACGCTCGTCAATGAGAAGACCAAGGAAACCCAGCAGTGGCTCTACAAGGGCGGCCTGAGCGACTACCTCATGCAGACGCTCAACGGCGACCCCGTCATTCCGCTGTTCGAAGGCAGCGGCCACGCTGACAAGAACGCCGACAACTTCGCCGAAGGCGAGGGCGCCGACTGGTGCGTGGCCTTCACGGAAGACGGCCAGCCGGTGCGCGAGAGCTACGTCAACCTGATTCCCACCAGCGCCGGCGGCACGCACGAAAGCGGCCTGCGCGACGGCCTGTTCACCGCCGTGAAGGGCTTCATCGAGTTGCACTCGCTGCTGCCCAAGGGCGTGAAGTTGCTGCCCGAGGACGTGTTCGCGCGCGCCTCGTACGTGCTCAGCGCCAAGGTGCTCGACCCGCAATTCCAGGGCCAGATCAAGGAACGCCTGAACTCGCGCGACGCGGTGCGCCTGGTGTCGAGCTTCGTGCGCCCCGCGCTCGAACTGTGGCTCAACCAGCACGTCGACTATGGCCGCAAGCTCGCCGAGCTGGCCATCAAGGCCGCGCAGACGCGCCAGCGCGCCGGCCAGAAGGTCGAGAAGCGCAAGGGCTCCGGCGTGGCCGTGCTTCCCGGCAAGCTGACCGACTGCGAGAGCAAGGACATCAGCCACAACGAAGTCTTCCTGGTCGAGGGCGACTCCGCCGGCGGCAGCGCCAAGATGGGCCGCGACAAGGAAAGCCAGGCGATCCTGCCCCTGCGCGGCAAGGTGCTCAACACCTGGGAAGTCGAGCGTGACCGGCTCTTCGCCAACACCGAGATCCACGACATCTCGGTGGCCGTGGGCGTCGACCCGCACGGCCCCAACGACACGCCCGACATGAGCGGCCTGCGCTACGGCAAGGTCTGCATCCTGAGCGATGCCGACGTGGACGGCTCGCACATCCAGGTGCTGCTGCTCACCTTGTTTTTCCGGCACTTTCCGAAATTGATCGAAGCCGGCCACGTGTATGTTGCAAAGCCGCCATTGTTCCGGGTCGACGCCCCCGCGCGCGGCAAGAAACCGGCCTCCAAGGTCTATGCGCTGGACGAAGGTGAACTCACCGCCACGCTCGACAAACTGCGCAAGGACGGCGTCCGCGAAGGTGCCTGGAGCATCAGCCGCTTCAAGGGGCTGGGCGAAATGAGCGCGGAACAATTGTGGGAAACCACGCTCAATCCAGACACCCGGCGCCTGATGCAGGTCCAATTGGGGCGGTTCGACTTTACGGCCACCCAGGGCGAGATCACCAAGCTCATGGGCAAGGGCGAAGCGGCAGCGCGGCGCGAACTCATGGAGTTGCGGGCCGACGATGTCGACATCGACGTCTGATTCCTCCACCACGCATGTCAGCTTTCAAGCGTTCGTTGTTGCTTTCGGCCTTCCTGCTGTGTACACAGCAGGAGGCGGCGCACGCCGCTGACATCTACGGCTACGTCGACAGCAAGGGCGTGGCGCATTTCGCCGCCGAGAAGGTCGACGAGCGCTACCAGGTCTTCTTCCGTGGCGGCCAGAGCTTCGACACGGCGCAGGGCCTTTCTCCGCTGGGCCGCGGCGCCCGCAAGCTCGACGGCAAGGTGCCGGCCGCGTCGCAGTCGCTGCTGGCCATGTTCGAGGCCTCGCCCGGCTACAAGACCGCCAAGTCCGCCCTGCGCGACGCATCGAACAAGCACGACATCGACTACGAACTGCTCCAGGCCCTGGTCGCGACCGAGTCGGGCTTCGACGCGCAGGCCGTCTCGCCCAAGGGCGCCATGGGTCTCATGCAGTTGATGCCCGCGACGGCTCAGCGCTATGGCGTGTCGGCCGACAAGCGCGCGACCATCGAGAAGAAGCTGTTCGACCCGCGCATCAACATCGCCGCCGGTTCGCGCTACCTGCGTGACCTGATCGCGATGTTCCCGGGACAGATCGAGCTCGCGCTGGCTGCCTACAACGCAGGCGAGGGGGCTGTGCAGCGTGCGGGCAACAAGATCCCGAACTACAAGGAAACGCAGAACTATGTACAGACCGTGCTGCAGTTGTATGCGTACCTGAAGCCTTCGGCAGTGACGGTGGGCGGAAACCTTCGGGGTGGCAGTGGCGGCGGCAGGACGCCGGGGCGCATCCGCATGGAAATGGCGGTGCCAAAGGGCGGCGCGATCGGCCGCGGCAACATGCCCTCCGAATCGCCGCGCAGCGCTCCGACGATGCCCGAGCTGCCCGAGCTGCCCGACGTGCCGACCGGCGCGGCCGAGCCGGGCGCCACCGCGCCGCCGTCCCCGTTGTCCTGACCTCCGGGGACTGCCAAGTACCGTCCTCGCGACCGCAAACAAGGCGCGCAGCCTCAAGCAACTGTTTTTCTTTCCCTCTCATTCATGGACGACTCTCAACCTCCGCTCGATCTCCAGGGTCCCACCGACGGCGACACGACCCTGACCCTCGCCGACTACGCCCAGACCGCCTACCTCGAATACGCGCTCAGCGTGGTCAAGGGCCGCGCGCTGCCCGATGTGTCCGACGGCCAGAAGCCGGTGCAGCGCCGCATCCTGTACTCGATGTCGCGCATGGGCCTGGGCTTCGGCGGCACCAACGGCACCGTGGGTGCCAAGCCCGTGAAGAGCGCGCGCGTGGTCGGCGACGTGCTCGGCCGCTTCCACCCGCACAGCGACCAGGCCGCGTACGACGCGCTGGTGCGCATGGCGCAAGATTTTTCGCAGCGCTATCCGCTGGTCGACGGCCAGGGCAACTTCGGCAGCCGCGACGGCGACGGCGCCGCGGCCATGCGCTACACCGAAGCGCGACTGGCGCGCATCACCAGCCTGCTGCTCGACGAGATCGATGAAGGCACGGTCGACTTCATTCCCAACTACGACGGCAGCACCGAAGAGCCGCGCCTGCTGCCCGCGCGGCTGCCGTTCACGCTGCTCAATGGCGCCAGCGGCATCGCGGTCGGCCTTGCCACCGAGATCCCGAGCCACAACCTGCGCGAGATTGCCGACGCCTGCGTGGCGCTGATCAAGTCGAACGGCAAGCTCAGCGAGGAAGAACTCTTCGCCATCGTGCCCGGCCCCGACTACCCGGGCGGCGCGCAGATCATCAGCAGCGCGGGCGACATCGCCGATGCCTACCGCACCGGCCGCGGCTCGCTCAAGGTGCGTGCGCGCTGGAAGATCGAAGACCTCGCGCGCGGCCAATGGCAGTTGGTGGTCAACGAGCTGCCGCCGGGCGTCAGCACGCAGAAGGTGCTCGAAGAGATCGAGGAAATCACCAACCCGAAGGTCAAGACCGGCAAGAAGGCGCTGAGCGCCGACCAGACGCAGCTGAAGGCCGCGATGCTGTCGGTGCTCGACGTGGTGCGCGACGAGTCCAGCAAGGACGCGGCCGTGCGCCTGGTGTTCGAGCCCAAGACCTCGCGCATCAGCCAGGACGAGTTCATCACCACGCTGCTCGCGCAGACCTCGCTCGAAACCTCGTCGCCGATCAACCTCACGATGGTCGGCATCGACGGCAAGCCCACGCAGAAGTCGCTGCGCCAGATGCTCAACGAGTGGATCGCGTTCCGCGAGGTTACCGTCGAGAAGCGCTCGCGGCACCGGCTCAACAAGGTGCTGGAACGCATCCACATCCTCGAAGGCCGTCAGCTGGTGCTGCTGAACATCGACGAGGTGATCGCGATCATCCGCGCGGCGGAAGACCCGAAGGCCGCGCTCATCGCACGCTTCAATCTCAGCGAACGGCAGGCCGAGGACATTCTTGAAATTCGCCTGCGCCAACTTGCGCGGCTCGAAGCCATCAAGATCGAGCAGGAGCTTTCGGGCCTGCGCGACGAGCAGAAGAAGCTCGAAGACATTCTCGGCAGCCCGACCGCATTGCGCCGCCTGCTCGTGAAGGAAATCGAGGCCGACGCCAAGACCTTCGAGGACGCGCGCCGCACGCTCATCCAGGCCGAGAAGCGCGCCGTGGCCGAGGTGAAGGTGGTCGACGAGCCCGTCACCGTCATCGTGTCGCAGAAGGGCTGGGTCCGTGCGCAGAAGGGCTGGGCGAGCGAGAAGGCTGCGGGCAACGGTGCGAACGCAGAGAAGGGCGCAGCGCCGGAATACAGCTTCAAGTCCGGCGACTCGCTCTACGGCGCCTTCGAATGCCGTAGCGTCGACACGCTGTTGGTCTTCGGCAGTGCCAAGGACAAGAGCGTGCGCGTCTACACCGTGCCCGTGTCCTCGCTGCCCGGCGCGCGCGGCGACGGCCAGCCGGTCACCACGCTCATCGAGCTCGATGCCGGCACGCACGTCACGCATTTCTTCGCCGGCCCCGTCGGCGCCAGCGTGCTGCTTGCCAACACCGGTGGCTACGGCTTCATCGCCACGGTCGAGAACATGATGTCGCGCCAGCGCGGCGGCAAGGCCTTCATCGACGTGGGCGAGGGCGAGCAGCTGTGCCGTCCGTCGCTGGTGGGCGGCGCGAGCGGCGCCGAGCCGATGCCTGCCGCCACGCACGTGGCCTGCGCCTCGACCGGCGGCCGCATCCTGACCTTCGACATCGCCGAGCTCAAGAGCCTGCCGAAGGGAGGGCGCGGCCTCACGCTGATCGACCTCGAGGCCAAGGACACCCTGGCCGGCGCCGCGGCCTACACGCGAAGCGTGAAGATCGAGGGCATCGGCCGCGGCGGCAAGGAGCGCGATGAAACGCTGGAAATCCGCACACTCAACAACGCCCGCGGCAGCCGTGCACGCAAGGGCAAGGCGGCCGACCTCGGCTTCAAGCCGTCGAGCATCGTGCGGGTGCAGTAATGGGCGGCATCGACATCAGCGTCATCGGGATCTTCATTGCCGTGGTCACCGGCTTCGGCAGCTATGTGCTGGGCCGGCGCATGCGCGAAAAGCGGGCGGCGAAGAAGCGCGAGAAAGACTGCATTGCTTCGCAGGCGAACGAGACGCGGCAGGTGCGGCGCGCGCGGGAGCGCAAGGAGCGCGGCGAGTAAACATGGCCGCTTGCGCTTGGAGTCGAACAGCAGGAGGAGAGAGCGTTATGGCAGTAGCTGAGGGACTGCTCGGTTGCGTTCGCTATATCGCGTTCGCAGGCGCAGCGGCTGTGTTGTCGGGGTGTGCGAGCGTCGAATACAAGGACGCGATGGGCGACAGGACTGCAAGACTGCGTGTTGTCCAGAATGCGTCGGCCCGGGTGATCTCTTACTCCTTCGCGGTGCGCGAGAGTTGCCGCAGGGAGGGACCCAAGGGCGGTGTGCTCTTCAACGAGCGATCGGAGTCCAGGAGGGTAGGCATGGCGCCCCGTCTGAGTACCGACTTCATGAGCTCTGAGCGGATCATTCCGGCGGACGTTGAAGTGGTGCTGCTGGCTGGCGGCAGCACCGTGTGGTCGAATTGCGTGGGAACCGTTCGCTTCGTCCCTCGCAGCGGCGAACAGTACGAAGCGATTTTTCTCTGGCCTGCATCGGCGCCTCGCTGCACCATTCAGTTGCGCAGGATTGTTCTGGCCGGAAACGGCGAGGTTTCACGTATCGAGGAGCCCAGCGCTTCGCGTTGCGACTAGCGCAACCCTTGCCACCACCGCGTGTTGGTCCGCGCCTGCCCCACCGTCACCACCTCCCCGATCACCGGCGTCGCCAGCTCGATCTTCTTTGCCTCCGCGAGGTTCGCGATGCGGTCCAGCGGGTCGTGCCAGGTGTGGAAGGAAAGGTCGAAGGTGCTGTTGTGCACCGAGAAGAACACCTTGCCGCGCAGGTCCTCGAAGGCCTGCACGCTTTGCTCGGGCGTCATGTGCACGGCCGGCCACATGTTGTCGTAGGCGCCGTTTTCCATCAGCGCGATGTCGAAGCCGCCGAAGCGTTCACCGATCTGCTTGAAGCCGGGGAAGTAGCCCGAATCCCCGCTGTAGAACAGGCGCTGCTCGCCGCTCTGCACTACCCATGAGGCCCATAGCGTGCGGTCGCGGTCGCCCAGCGTGCGGCCCGAAAAATGCTGCGCAGGCGTGGCGGTGAGCTTCACGCCGTCGTGTTCGCCGCTTTGCCACCAGTCGAGCTCGCTCACGCGCTCGGCCGGCACGCCCATCACCACCAGCCGCGTGCGCACGCCCAGCGGCACGAAGTAGCGCTGCACGCTCTTCGAGAGGTACTCGATGGTCGCCACGTCGAGGTGGTCGTAGTGGTCGTGCGAAAGGATCACGCCCTCTATCGGCGGCAGCTGTTCGAGCGCGATCGGCGGCTGGTGAAAGCGCTTCGGCCCGGCCCACTGCACCGGCGATGCACGGTCGCTGAACACCGGGTCGATCAGCCAGTACTTGCCGCGCAGCTTCAGCAGATGCGACGAGTGGCCGAGGCGCACCACGTGGTTGGCCTTGGTGTCGAGCGCATCGAGCGCGCCGCGGTTCAGCGCCTGCACGGGGATCGCATCGACCGGCACGGTGTCGACCTTGCTGCCCACGATGAAGCGCGACCAGATGCGCCATGCGCTGGCCTGGGTCGGCAGGTCGGGGTTGGCCATGTTGTGGAAGCCGCCGTCGCGGAATTGCGGCGAGTTGTCGTAGCGCGTTTCGCCGCCGCCGGCGGCGCCGCATCCCGCCACGAACGCGCAGCCGGCGGCCGCCAATGCAGTGCCACGGCGCAGCAGTTGAGGCAGGTAGGAGCCCTGCGAACCTGGATCGTCAGCCATGGGAGTGCCTTCTGGATTGTGTTTGTCGGATGGCGCGAGACTAGCGACGATGCGCGTTTCAATGGTTTCAACCGTAGAAACATTTGGGGAGCGGGGGTATCCGGGACGCTTGTCCGGGGCGAAACAGCGAACAGTCCTATGCCATGCGCGATATGGCGCTCCCCTTCACCCCTCGGCAAACTGAAAATCTTCATCGATCCCAAGGAACGAGGCGGCAGAGCCATGAGCAGCAATCGCTACCCCATCATCTACGTGCGTGGCTACGCCATGACCGAAGCGGAGCGCGATGACACCGCCGCCGATCCGTTCTGCGGTTTCAACATCGGCTCCACGGTGTATCGCGCCACCGTCAAGAAGGAAGCGCCGGCGCAGAAGTTCGTCTTCGAGTCGCCCATGGTGCGGCTGCTGGCTGACTTCCAGTACCAGAGCGTCTACCAGAACGGGCTGGACATCCTCGACCCCGACTGGAAGCCCTCGCCCGATGAAAACGGCAGGGACGTCGACGGCATTCCCTCGGCTTCGGTCATCATCTACCGCTACTACGACTCGGGCTCCGAGCTGCTCGGCGATGGCCGGGCCAGGGACATCAAGGTGTACGCGCAAGGCCTGAGCCAGTTGATCCTGCGCGTGCGCGACCTCGTGGCGCTGCGCGAGGGGTCCGGCTCCTCGCCCGCGGATTTCCGCTGCTACCTCGTCGCGCATTCGATGGGCGGCCTGGTGGTGCGCGCCTTCCTGCAGAACCCCGAGCTCGGCGATGCGGCCGCGCGTGCGTGCGTCGACAAGGTGTTCACCTATGCCACGCCGCACAACGGCATCGACATGGGCGGCATCAACGTGCCGGCCTGGCTTACGGCGGCTGAGATGAACACCTTCAACCGCGAGAAGATGTCGGAGTTCCTGGCCACGCCGGCGGTCAACGGCCGCATGGACTACCTGCCGGCCACGGCCTTTCCGGCCGAGCGCTTCTTCTGCATGGTCGGTACCAATCGCGGCGACTACGAAAGCGCCAAGGGCCTGTCGCGCATGTTCGCGGGCCACGGCAGCGATGGGCTCGTGCGCATCGAGAACGCCTCGCTCTGGGCCTCCGACGCTGCGGGCAAGACGCAGCCGGTGGCCACCGCCTACACCTACCGCTCGCACTCGGGCTTCTTCGGCATCGTCAATTCGGAGGAGGCCTACCAGAACCTCGTGCGCTTCCTGTTCGGCGACGTGCGGGTCGATCTGTGGTTCGACATTGAGGGCGTCACGCTGCCGCCCGACCTGCCCAAGGGCGCCGACGTCGATGCGCTCTACCAGGTCGAGCTGCTCGCCGCACCGCGCGGCAAGCGCTGGTACCTGAGCCGGCGCGTGGCCGAGGAAGATTCGCCCGCCTGCCGTACGCACAAGGAACTGACCGACCCGGCCAAGGCGGATCGCCGGTCGATCTACCTTTCCACCGTGTTTCTCGCCAACAGGGCCCGCGTGAAGCAGGACCGCCCGACGCTTGCCTATGCCATGACGCTGGGCGTGCGCGTGCCCGACTACCAGGTCAACAACAAGTTCTGGCTCGATGGTCACTACGAAGGCAGCTCGCTGTTCCGCGACACGCTGGTCATCGAGATCGCGCCGCCCGCGCCTGGCGATCCGGCGCAGAGCTGGAACGTCAAGTACGGCTGGCAGACCGACACGGCGGGGCAGGCCTCGCTGCCGATGAGCCCGAAGCAGCTGGCCAGCGGCAAGCTGCAGTTCATGGTGCCGCTGTCGAGCCTCGGCGCCGCACCGGCGGCGCCCGGCATCAGCGGGAAAGTACGGCTCGAAGTGAGTGCCTGGAACTGAGGGGAGCCGCTACGATGGGCGCATGAACACTGCCGTCCTCGTCATCGACGTCCAACGTGGCCTTTGCGACGATCCGCCGCGCCCCCATGAAGCCGGGCAAGTGATGCAGCGCATCAATGCGCTCACCGAACGTGCCCGTGCAGCCGGTGTGCCCGTGGCCTTCATCCAGCACGAGAATGCGGTCGACCTGGAATTCGATTCCGAGCGCTGGCAGCTCGCCGGTGCGCTGAACACCGATTCGCGCGACGTCCGCATCCGCAAGACCACGCCCGACTCCTTTCTGCGCACGCCGCTCGAAGCCTGGCTGTCGGAGCATGGCGTGAAGTGCGTGGTGGTCTGCGGCTATTCGTCGGAGTTTTGCGTCGACACCACCGTGCGCCGCGCCGCCGCGCTGGGCTACCACGTGGTGCTCGCAGCCGACGCGCACACCTCGCACGACAAGCCGCACGCGACGGGTGCGCAGATCCGTGCGCATCACAACGCCACGCTGTCGGACATCACGAGCTTCGGCGTGCCGATTCGCGCGGTGGCCAGCGCCGACATCGCGTTCTGATCAGTCGGCCCCCGGCCGCCACACCCGCGCCAGCGCGGCCATCTTCCCCTTGAAGCCCAGCCTGTCGTTCGACAGCGCGTCGATGAAATCCGACAGCCGCTGCGACTTCACCATCGTGTAGATGGTGAGCCAGGTCGTAAGGACGAACACCACGCCGAACCACAACGCCTTGCGCCACAGCGGTGCGTCGGCCTCGGCCAACAGGTTCATGCCGAGGAAGCCGGTGGTGATGGTGCCGATCAGGCCGAACAGCGTGACCACCGTGAGGCGCACCACGGTGCTGGCCTGCCGGCGCAGGCTGTCGGCGTCGAGATATGTGTTCATGTCGGCGATGCGCGCCTTGACCTCGTCGTAGAGCGGGTCGAGCCCGAGGTGCGCGGCACACATGTGCGACAGCGCGCGCACCTGCGCCTGTTCCGAGATCTCGTGGAACCAGTAGCGGTGCGTGAAGCGCAGGAAGCGCTCGAAGCTCGCGCGGATCGCGCGCTTGAACTGCTTCACGCTCGGCGTGCTGCGGATGTCGAGCCGCTTGAGCGCCTCCACCAGCTGGTCGGAGAACATCAGCAGCGAGGCCTTCTGGAAATGCGCGATGAGGAACAGCAGGAAGTGCTGGTGCCTGAACTGCGCGAGCACGCCGCGGTCGCGGCAGCAGAAGAACTCGGAGTGCGCATCGCCCACCACGATGAGGGCGTGGCCGTTGCACAGGTAGCGCGTGTTGGGTGCTGCGCCGGCGTTGACCCAGAAGCGGTCGTAGCAGTACTTGTGCTCGAAGTCGGCGAGATGGTGGTCGGCGTAGGGCAGGTGCGCGTCGGTGGTGCCGGCACCCGTTACCAGCGCGAGCCGCACGAAGTCGTCGCGCGTGAGGCGGCACGGGTCGTCCAGCGAGAGGTAGGCCATGACCGGCATGCGGTAGTACTCGATCTGCCGGTAGCGCAGCACGCCGGGGTCTTCCGAATGGTCGCTCACCAGCGGCTGCATCAGGTAGGCCCAGTGCGAAGAGATGCGCGGCGCGCGGTGCTGCGCCACGTGCGAGAGGAAGCTCTCGCGCTGCTGCGCGTCGGAGCTTGCGAGGACGCGGCCGTCGGCGCCCAGCCATTCGACGCTCGCCATGCAATGCAGCGCCGAACCATCGGGCTCCCAGCCGGAGGGGTAGGCGCGGCCGAAGCGGTAGAGGATTTCCTGCGCCTGCGCGAGGCTCAGGTGGTCGGCCCCGACCTCGAGGTTCACCATGACCACGTCGATGTCGAAGAAGAAGTAGAGGTCGCAATGCACCACGTCGAGCGTGACGGGCGCGTCGCCCGCGCGGGCCACCACGCGCACCGATGCGATGTCTTGGCGGCGGAAGACGCGCATCGGTGAATCGCCGTCGTTGCCGGAGGCCGGACCGCCGCTGCTGCCGTTGCGGGAGCGGCCCTCGCCGTAGAGAAAGCGCTGCACGTACGGCAGGAAGCTCACGAACTCGTTGTAGTGCCGCTCGTGAAAGCGGCTGCTGTCGCCGGTGTATTCGTCGACCTCTTCGCGCCATGGCGAGGCATCGCCCATCTCGCGCAGCACATGCCAGGGCGCGTGGTGGTGCGCGTGCCCGGCGTCCGGCGCAGGCATCAGCCGCAAGGGCCAGAGCAGGGCCTGGCGGAAATGCTGCACGGTGGGGGCGCCTGTGGAGAGCGCAGTTGCCTCTGTGGGCATGGTGGCCGCGGGTGGGTTCAGCATGGCTTCAGTGTAGGCAGAAGGCGAGACAAAACGACCACTTAGGGGAATCCCTAGGCAATCATGAAACCGGTTTCAGATAAGCTGCAAGCATTGCTTTTGAGGCATGCACGCGCCACGCGCGCACCTTCCGGGTTCGCCCTTCATGAACTACCAGTTTCAATTCGACGCCGTCTTCGCCGCCTGGCCGTTGCTGCTCAAGGGCACGTGGATCACGGTCCAGCTCTCGCTCGTGGCCACGGTGCTCGGCCTCGTGGTCGCCATCTTCTGCGCCTGGGGCAAGACCTCCGGGCCTGGCTGGCTGCGCTTCATCGTGAATGCCTATATCGAGGTGATCCGCAACACGCCGTTCCTCGTGCAGCTGTTCTTTTTCTTCTTCGCGCTGCCGGCCATCGGGCTGCGCTGGTCGCCGCAGACGGCCGCGCTGGTGGCGATGGTGGTGAACCTCGGTGCGTATGCGACCGAGATCATCCGCGCGGGCATCGAGTCGATCCCCAAGGGGCAGATCGAGGCGGGCAGGGCGCTCAACCTCAAGCCCTGGGAAATCTTCCGCTTCGTCATCATCAAGCCCGCGCTGAAGGCCATCTACCCGGCGCTCACGAGCCAGTTCATCCTGCTGATGCTGAGCTCGGCGGTGGTGTCGGTCATCTCGGCCGACGACCTGACCTCGGTGGCCGCCAACCTGCAGTCGCAGACCTTCCGCAGCTTCGAGATATACATCGTCGTGGCTGCGATCTACCTCGCGCTGGCGCTGGCCTTCTCGACGATGTTCAAGCTGATCTACAGGCGCACGCTCAACTATCCGGACCGCCGGTAAGAAACGACGGACGGAGACAACACCATGCGCACCTTCGGCTTTCCCGAATTCCTTTTCATCCTCGAAGCGGCCAAGTGGACGCTTGCGCTGTCGGCCATCGCCTTCGTGGGCGGCGCGATCCTGGGGCTCATCGTCGCGTTGATGCGTACGTCGCAGTCGACGTGGGCGCGCGGCGTGTCGACCACTTTCATCCAGATCTTCCAGGGCACGCCGCTGCTGCTGCAGCTGTTCCTGGTGTTCTTCGGCGCGCCGGTGCTGGGGTTGGACATCAATCCGTGGGTGGCTGCCGGTGTCGCGCTCATCCTGAACAGCGCCGCTTTCCTCGGCGAGATCTGGCGCGGTTGCATCGAGGCCATTCCGCGCGGCCAGTGGGAAGCCGCCGAGGCGCTGAGCCTCAGGTACACGTCCCGCATGCGCGACGTGGTGTTGCCGCAGGCGCTGAAGATCGCGCTGGCGCCCACGGTGGGCTACGTGGTGCAGATCATCAAGGGGACGTCGCTCGCGGCCATCATCGGTTTTGTCGAAGTCACGCGCGCCGGGCAGATCGTCAACAACGCCACCTTCCAGCCGCTCATCGTGTTCTCGGTGGTGGCGGCCATCTACTTCGCGATCTGCTGGCCGCTGTCGCTGCTGGCCGCTCGCATGGAGCGCCGCCGCGCCCGGGCGCTTGCCCGCTGACCCTTTCCGTTTTCTCTTTCTCGTCGCTTCCTTTCTTTATTCAGGAGACACACCCATGACCCGTATCACCACCCGCCGTGCCGCGCTCGCCGTGCTGGGCCTCGGCGCCGCTCTCACCGTGTTCGCACCCTTCGCCTCGGCACAGTCGGTGGCCGACATCAAGAAGAAGGGCGAGATCACCATCGGCATGCTGGTCGACTTTCCGCCCTACGGCACCACCGATGCGAAGAACCAGCCCGACGGCTACGACGCCGACGTGGCCAAGCTGCTTGCGAAGGACTGGGGTGTCAAGGCCAACATCGTGCCGGTCACGGGCCCCAACCGCATCCCGTTCCTGCTGACCAACAAGGTCGACCTGCTGGTCGCCTCGCTGGCCATCACGCCCGAGCGTGCCAAGCAGGTGCAGTTCTCGCAGCCCTACGCGGCCGCGACCATCGTGCTGTACGGCGCGACCAAGGCCCCCATCAAGGCCGCGGGCGACCTGAAGGGCCTGCGCGTGGGCGTGGCCCGCGCCTCGACGCAGGACGTGGCCGTGACCAAGGCCGCGCCCGAAGGCACCGAAATCCGCCGTTTCGACGACGACGCCTCGGCCATGCAGGCGCTGATCTCGGGCCAGGTCGATGCCATCGGCTGCTCGGTGACCGTGGCGGCACAGATCGCCAAGCGCGTGCCTGCCGGCACCTACGAAAACAAGTTCACGCTGGTGCAGCAGTCGATGGGCATCGCGATGCGTCCGGGCCAGGAAGAGCTGCACAAGGCGGTGAACGAATTCGTGCAGAAGAACACCGCCAACGGCGAGCTCAACAAGCTGTATCAGAAGTGGCTGCAGGCCGACCTGCCGAAAATGAACTAACCCCCAGGCTTCGCGCACTTCGTGTCGCTACGCCAACCCCCTTGCAGGGGGCAACACCTGCGGCCCGGCAAAGCCGGTTCCGCGGTGTTCCTTGAGAAGGCGCAGGGCGCCCCACAGTGAGTATCGGAACAACGAGCATGACGACGGAATCGATCATCCGCATGGAAGCGGTCAACAAGTGGTACGGTGAATTCCAGGTGTTGACCGGCATCGACCTGTCGGTGCGCCAGGGCGAGCGCATCGTGATCTGCGGGCCTTCGGGTTCGGGCAAGTCGACGCTCATCCGCTGCATCAACCGGCTGGAGACGGTGCAGAAGGGCCGCATCGTGGTCGACGGCATCGACCTCACGGCCGGCGGCAAGAACGTGGATGCCGTGCGCGCCGAAGTCGGCATGGTGTTCCAGCAGTTCAACCTGTTCCCGCACCTCACCATCCTGGAGAACTGCACGCTGGCGCCGATGCGCTCGCGCGGCATGACGAAGGCGCAAGCCGAAGAGGTGGCCATGAAGTACCTCACGCGCGTACGCATTCCCGAGCAGGCCGGCAAGTACCCGAGCCAGCTCTCCGGCGGCCAGCAGCAGCGCGTGGCCATCGCCCGCGCGCTGTGCATGGCGCCCAAGATCATGCTGTTCGACGAGCCCACTTCCGCGCTCGACCCCGAGATGGTCAAGGAAGTGCTCGACACCATGATCGGCCTTGCCGAAGACGGCATGACCATGCTGTGCGTGACGCACGAAATGGGTTTTGCCCGCAGCGTGGCCGATCGCGTGATCTTCATGGCCGACGGAAAGATCGTCGAGCAGGCGCCGCCGGAAGAGTTCTTCGGCAACCCCAAGGACGAGCGCACGCGCCAGTTCCTCGGCCAGATCCTCAGCTCCCACCAAGCGCACTGAATGTCCTTTCCCGTTCTGATTTCTCTGTCGTCCTTCGGTGCGGCCGAGGTGGGGCGGCATGGCCAGCTCTGGTGCTCGCAGCTGGCATTGGCGGCTGGCGCCGATTCGGTGGAAGTGCGCGGCGAGATGCTGCGCGACGCCGGGGCCGAACTGCCCGCCCTGAGCGGGCTCGCTTCCGTGTACTCCAGCCCCGAGGGCCTGTGGGCCCAGGGTGGCTGGCTCGACAGCGCCGCGCTCAAGCGCGGCATCGCCGCGGCCACGCGCATAGGCGCCAAGCGGCTCAAGATGTCCATCGGCGACTTCCAGGCCTCGTCGCACGGCTCGCTCTGGGGCCTGAAGGTGGAACTGGCCGAAACACGCGTCGAGCTGCTCATCGAGAACGACCAGACCGTGCGCGCCGGCACGCTGCCCGCGCTGCAGACTTTCTTCGAGGTGGCCGACCGTGCCGGGGTGCCGCTCGGCATGACCTTCGACATGGGCAACTGGCACTGGCTCGGCGAATGCCCGCTGCAGGCGGCGCAGGCGCTGGGCCACCGCGTGCGCTACGTGCATTGCAAGGGCGTGCAGCGCCTGCCGCACAAGTGGGTGGCGGTGCCGCTGGGCGATTCGGCCGCGCCGTGGCGCGCGGTGCTGCGTGCATTGCCGGCTGACGTGCCCCACGCCATCGAATACCCTCTCGCAGGCGACGACCTGCTGGCCGTTACCCGCGCGCAGATCGATTTCATCCGCGCCGCGCGCGCATAGATCGAGAGACACACATGACAGAACCCACCGCTTTCGACGTCGCCCTGTTCGGCGAAGCCATGCTGCTGCTCGTGGCCGACCGGCCCGGTCCGCTGGAAGACGCCCAGTCGTTCCACAAGCGCACCGCCGGCGCCGAGACCAACGTGGCCATCGGCCTCTCGCGACTGGGCCTCAAGGTCGGGTGGGCCAGCCGCCTGGGCACCGACTCGATGGGCCGCGCGTTGCTGGCCGCGATGCGCGCCGAAGGCATCGACTGCTCGCACGTGATCACCGACGCGACGCAGCGCACCGGCTTCCAGTTCAAGGGCCGCGTCACCGACGGCAGCGACCCGCCGATCGAATACCACCGCAAGGGCTCGGCCGCGAGCCACATGGGCCCGGCCGACGTCGACGAGGCCTGGCTGCGCTCGGCGCGCCATTTGCACGCCACGGGCGTGTTCGCCGCCATCTCCGACACCAGCCTGCAGGCCGCGCTGAAGACCATGGACGTGATGCGCGCGGCCGGCCGCACCATCTCCTTCGACACCAACCTGCGCCCGACGCTGTGGTCGTCCACCGAGACCATGCGCCATTGGGTCAACGAACTCGCCTCGCGCGCCGACTGGGTGCTGCCCGGCATCGAAGAGGGACTGCTGCTCACGGGCCACGACAAGCCCGAGGACGTCGCGAAGTTCTATCGCGAACGCGGCGCGAAGCTGGTGGTCGTCAAGCTCGGCGCCGAGGGCGCCTACTACGACAGCGACGTGGCCGGCACTGGCCGCGTCGACGGCTTTCCGGTGAAGGAAGTGATCGACACCGTGGGCGCGGGCGACGGCTTCGCGGCCGGTGTGGTGAGCGCGCTGCTCGAAGGCCGCAGCGTGCCCGATGCCGTGCGCCGCGGCGCATGGATCGGCGCGCGCGCCGTTCAGGTGCTGGGCGATACCGAAGGCCTGCCGACGCGGGCGCAACTCGAAGAAGCGGGGCTCTGAACGCCATGACGAACGCATCGAAGAAGAACATCCTCGTCTTCCGGCCGCTGCCCGAGGATCAGCTGGCACGCCTGCAGGCCGCGCACCACGTCACCGTGGCCGATCCCCGCAAGGAGCCCGAGGCCTTCGCCGCCGCGCTGCGCACCGCGCACGGGTTGATCGGATCGAGCCATACGGTCGATGCCGCGCTGCTCGATGCGGCGCCGCAGCTGCAAGTCATTTCGAGCGTGTCGGTCGGTGTCGACAACTACCCGCTGGCCGAGCTGCACAAGCGCGGCATCGTGCTGTGCCACACCCCCGACGTGCTCACCGAGACGGTGGCCGACACGGTGTTCGCGATCCTCATGGCCACGCAGCGCCGCGTGGTCGAACTCTCGAACCTCGTGCGCGAAGGGCGATGGACCAGGAACATCGGCGAAGAGCTCTTCGGCACTGACGTGCATGGCAAGACGCTGGGCATCCTGGGCTTCGGCCGTATCGGGCAGGCCGTGGCAAGGCGCGCCGCACTGGGTTTCGGCATGCCGGTGCTCTACCACTCGCGCCGCGCGGTCGACCTGCCTGCGCAGGCGCCCGAACTGCAGGGCCGCGCCACGCACACGCCGCTCGACGATCTGCTCGCGCGCGCCGACATCGTGCTTGCGATGCTGCCGCTGACCGACGCGACGCGCGGCATGATCGACGCGGCCTTCTTCGCGCGCATGAAGCCCGGTGCGTCCTTCATCAACGGCGGCCGAGGCGCCACCGTGAACGAAGACGCGCTGCTGCACGCCCTCGACCACGGCACGCTGCGCGCCGCCGGCCTCGACGTGTTCGCGAAGGAGCCGCTGCCGGCCGACTCGCCGCTGCGCACGCATCCGCGCGTGACGCCGCTGCCGCACATCGGCTCGGCCACGCACGAGACCCGGCACGCGATGGCGGAGCTGGCGACGACCAATCTGCTGCAGGTGCTGGCCGGGGAGAAGCCGGCGGCGCCGTACGACACGGCGGCTGCATGAGTCCCTCAAGGCTTTTCTCCCTCCCCTTCCGGGGGAGGGCAGGGGTGGGGGCAAGCGGCGCATCCACTGGGCACTCTGCCTGCCCCCACCCCAACCTTCCCCCAGGAGGGGAAGGAGCAAGACCATGAAGCCGACGGGCCGCGCCACCATCGCCGATGTCGCCGCGGCGGCCGGCGTCTCCAAGGCCACCGTCTCGCGCTTCCTCAACCACCGCGAACGCCTGCTGAGCCCCGACATCGCCGCGCGCGTCGAAGTCGCCATCGCCGCGCTCGCCTATTCGCCGAGCCCGATGGCGCAGGCCCTGAGCCATGGCCGTTCGCGCCTCATCGGCCTGATCGTGGCCGACATCACCAACCCGTATTCCGTCGCGGTGCTGCGCGGCGCCGAGAAGGCCTGCCAGGACGCCGGCTATCTCGTGATGCTGTTCAACCTCGGCAACGAGAGCGAACGCGAGCGCGAAGCCATCGATGCGCTGGCGGGCTACCAGGTCGACGGCTTCATCCTCAACACGCTGGGTCGAGGCAGCAACGTGGTCGATGCGGTCACGCTGCACGGCAAGCCGGCGGTGCTGGTCGACCGCCGCCACGCGGGCATGCACACGGACTTCGTCTCGCTCGACAACCCTGCCGCGATGACGGCCACCTGCGGCCACCTGGTCGAAGGCGGCTACCGCGATCTGCTCTACGTCACGGAGCCGCAGAAGGGCGTGAGCTCGCGGCGCGAACGCACGGCAGCGTTCGGCGCCTGCGTGGCCGCGCATGAGCCGCGCGTGGCGGGCGAGGTGTTCGAATCGGTCGAGGGTGAGAGCGATGCGCTCGACGAGGCTTTGCGCGCCTTGCGCCAGCGCGCCAAGCGCGGCCGCCGCGCGGCCGTGGTCGCGGGCAATGCGGTGGTCACGCTGCGCATTGCGCAGGCGATGGCGCGGCTGGGCTGGCAGTTCGGCACCGACCTGGGCTTTGTCGGTTTCGACGATCCGGAATGGGCCTCGCTCATCGGTCCCGGCCTGAGCACCGTGGCCCAGCCCACCGACGCCATCGGCCGCACCGCCGCTACCTGCCTGATCGAGCGGCTGCGGGGACTGGACGCGGCGCCGCGCCAGTTGCTGCTGCCTGGAGAGCTGGTGGTGCGGGGCTCGTCGCGGGCGCTCTAGCATCCGCGAACAGTTGAAGCTGGCATCATCGCGTGCCCAGACCACCATGTCACCTTCCGCAGACTCCTTCGTCCGCCGCGTTCGCAGCCAGCTCGACCAGCTGTCCGCGACGGAGCGCCAGCTTGCCGACTTCGTGCTGGAGTTCCCGGGCGAGCTGGCGAGCTATGCCGGTAACGAACTGGCGGAGCTTGCGGGCGTGTCGCCCTCGACGGTAAGCCGCTTCATCCGCCGCATCGGGTACGAGAACTACGAGGAGGCCCGGCGGCAGGTCCGTGAGGAAAAGCAGACCGGCTCGCCGCTGTTCCAGAACGCCACCGAGGCTTCCAAGCGGGGCCACCTGGTGGCCACGCATTTCCAGCAGTCTCAGGCCAACCTGGCCAGCACCTTCGATCGGCTCGACGACCGGCAGATGGCAGAGATCGTCAAGGCGATCATCGGCGCGAACCAGGTGCTGATCTTCGGCAGCCGCAGCAGCCATGCCTTCGCGCAGTACCTGCGCTGGCAGATCATCCAGGTGGTCCCGCGCGTCACCGCCATTCCGGGGCCTGGAGAAACGCTGGCCGAGCACCTGGCCGGGCTGGGCACGCGCGACTGCGTGATCGTCTTCGGCACGCGCCGGCAGACGCGGCAGATGGACACCCTGCTCGAGGCCGCGAGCCGCATCGGCGCGCGCATCGTCTACATCAGCGACCGGGCGTCGCCGGACTTTGCCGGTGCCACCTGGTCGCTGCAGTGCGATTGCCGCGGCCCCGGGCTGCTGGACAACCACACCGCGGTGATGGGCGTGTGCGATCTGCTCGCCACCATGGTGATCGAGGCCTCCGGCTCCGCCGGCCGCAAGCGGCTGGCAGCCATCGAGCTCGGCCACGAGGAAAACGGCGAGCTCTGAGCCGCACGCCAACGGTGCGCACCCGCACGTTCACGGTGCGCCCGGCCTGAAATTTCCCCTGTAATTCCCCGAAAGTTCGGGCATGGCGCTTGCTCATGGTTGCTTGTGACTGAAATCATAATTTCACAAAACATATATAGGTGAAATCGATATGTCATTGCAACGAGGTCGCCGATAGCATGCGAAAGGCGATTCCGGACAGCACCGAGCAAGCACTTCTTCCTTTCTCAAGGGGTTTCCAATGGCTGGACCTGCACTTTCCTCCGGGCCTGACTCGCCCCGGGTTGCCGAGCTCGACCGCGCGCTCGACAAGATCGGTGTCACGCGCTCGCATCACACGATCATCTTTCTGATCCTGATCGGTTGCCTGTTCGACAGTTTCGAGCAGAACGCCGTCGGCATCGTGGGGCCCATGCTGCGCCAGCAGTGGGGCCTGAGCGCATCGGACATCGGCCTGCTGAACACCGTCACCTTCACCTGTGCGGCGATCGGGCGGATCGTTTCGGGCTTCATTGCCGATCGCTACGGACGCCGCGTGATGCTGTCGCTCGATCTGCTGCTGTTCACGCTGGGCGCGGGCGTCTGCGCGACGGCGCCGAACTTCACGGTGATGGCGCTCGGGCGTGCCATCGTCGGCTTCGGACTCGGCGGCGAGATCGCCATTGCGGTGACCATGCTGGCCGAGTTCTGCTCGACCAGGTTCCGCGGCACGGCAGTGGGGTTGGTCAACGTGGGGGCAGGCGGCCTCGGCAACTTCCTCGCGCCGGGCTTCGGCCTGCTGGTGTTCTGGATGTTCCCGGGCGACAACGCGTGGCGCTGGCTCTTTGCCTGCCTCATGGTGCCGGCGCTGCTCGGTGCGTTCTATCGCCGCTACATTCCGGAAACGCCGCGCTTTCTGCTCTCGCAGGGCCGCGTGAAGGAGACGAACGCGGTGCTGTCGCGGCTGGCGTCGGGCCGGCTCTCGGCGAAGAAGGTGCCGCAGCAGCAGTACATCAACGAGGACGGCGCGGACGCGCAGCCTGCGAAGGTCAAGGTGCGCGTCACCGAGATCTTCCGCGGTGCGCTGGCGCGGCGCACCATCCCGCTGTGCATCACGATCTGGATGACCTACGGCGCGCAGATCTCGGTGCTCACGCTGATGCCGACCATCCTCGTCACGCTGGGCTACAGCATGTCGAAGAGCCTGGTGTTCACGATGGTGATGCAGGGCGGCAGCCTGCTGGGCGCCATTGCGGCGTCGCTGCTGGGTTTTCACTTTCCGCGCAAGCGCGTGTTGACGGCCGGCGCCGTGTGTGCCTGCCTGGCGGCCCTGACGATCGGTTTCGTGGCCAAGAGCATCGCCGTGATCCTCATTGCGGGCGCGGTGTTCCAGTTCTTCGTGCTGCTGCTGAACACGACCATCTGGATCTTCGCGCCCGAGCTCTACCCGACGCGCGTGCGGGCCTTCGGCACTGCCTTCATCCTGGCCACGGGCACCGCGGCGGGCGCGTTGATGCCGCTCGTCGCCGGGCGCCTGTTCGATGCCTTCGGCCTCGTCGGCGTGTTCGGGCTGGCGGCCGGCATGTACGCGGTCTTCGTGATCAGTGTGCAGAGCGTGCCGGAAACCTATGGCCAGTCGCCCGACGCACTGCCCCTGCCCGGTGAAGGCCCGACCACCGACGCCACCCCGGCCGCCAAGATCGCGCAGCCGGGTTGAACCTCAGAAAGCTTCTCGCATGACGAACATCCTGCTCATCAACCCCAACTCGTCGACCGCCACCACGGAGATGATGACGAAGATCGCCAACGGCGAGGCCCCTGCGGGCTGCCGTGTGACCGGGCGCACCGCCACGGGCGGGCCCTCGATGATCGTCAACGAGCAGGAGCTCGAGGCCGCCGCCACCGAGGTGCTGAAGGTGTGGCGCGAGGCTGGCGTTGCGCGCTGGGACGGCGTGATCGTCAGTGCCTTCGGCGACCCGGGAATCGACCTCGTGCGAGCGAACGCGCGGGTGCCGGTGGTCGGCATCGCGGAGGCGTCGATGCGCGAGGCGAGCAATGGACATCGGCGCTTCGGCATCGCCACGGTGACGCCCGAGCTGGTGGCACCCATCGAGCGGCGCGCCCGTGCGCTCGGGTTGCTCGGCCTGTACGCAGGCACCCGCCTGACACAGGGCGACCCGCGCGAACTGGCGGCCGAACCGCAGGCGCTGGAGGACGCGCTGGCACGGGCCGTGCAGCGCTGCATAGACGAAGACGGCGCGCAGGCCGTGATCATTGGCGGCGGCCCGCTGGGCCAGGCCGCGCTGGCGCTGGCACCGCGCTTCGGCGTGCCGGTGATCGCACCGATTTCCGCCGCAATGCGGCAGCTGTGTGCGCGACTCGAAGTCGCGTCCTGAACATGAGGAGCAAGACATGAGCATGAGCACGGCGGCAAATCCGGGCGCATCTGCAGCGGCGTCAGGCACGGGCGTGGACTCGCTCGCGGAACGCGACCTGACCTTCAGGCGCATCGTCTGGCGCCTGATTCCCTTCCTCACGCTGGTGTGGTTCCTGGCGTGGATCGACCGCGTCAACGTCGGCTTCGCGAAGCTCACGATGATGAGCGACCTGCAGTGGTCCGACGCCATCTACGGCGCGGGTGCGGGCGTGTTCTTCATCGGCTACTTCTTCTTCGAAGTGCCGAGCAACATGCTGCTGCAGAAGTTCGGCGCCAAGAAGACCATCATGCGCATCACCATCGGCTGGGGCGTGGTGTGCGTGCTCATGGCCTGGGTGAAGACACCGCTGCAGTTCTATGCGCTGCGCTTCCTCATGGGGGCGTTCGAGGCGGGCCTGCAGCCGGGCGTGATCCTGTACCTGACCTACTGGCTGCCCGCACACCGGCGCGGCAAGGCGCTCGCGTTCTTCGTTTCGGCTTCCGCGCTGTCGCTGATGTTCGGCAGCCCGATCGCCGCCTACCTGATGGAAGCGCTCGGCGGCGTGGGTGGCTTTCGCGGCTGGCAGTGGCTGTTCGTGATCGAGGGCATTCCATCGATCGTGGCGGGGGCCGTGGCGTACTTCGTCCTCAGCGATTCGCCCGCCAAGGCACGCTGGCTGAGCGCGCGGCAGAAGGCGCATGTCGAGAGCGAACTGGTGCTCGAGGCCAGGAGCCTGGGCCATCGCGAACACAGCTTCCTGGCGTCGATGCGCAACCCGCAGCTCTGGGTGCTCACGCTGATCTTCTTCTGCATCGTGGCGGGCAATGCCACGCTGGTGTACTACGGGCCGAGCATCGTGCGGGAGGTCGGCGTGAACGACATCAAGACGCTGGGCTGGGTCATGGCGGGCATCTACGCCTGCGGCTGGATCGGGATGATCGGCAACGGCTACCTCTCGGACCGGCGCAAGGAGGTGAAGTGGCACACGGCCATCGCGGCCGGGCTGGGAGCGCTGGGCCTGCTGCTCACGGCCTACTTCCTGGGCCAGAAAAACATGGCCGGCGTGATCGTGTCGCTGGCGCTGTCGTCGGCCGGCACGATGGGCTCGATCCCGATCTATTGGCAGATACCGAGCCGCTACCTGTCTGCCACGGCGCTGGTGGTGGGCCTGGCGTTCATCAATTCGGTGGCCAACCTCGCGGGGTATTTCTCGCCGCAGCTGCTGGGCTACCTGAAGAGCAGCACGGGGCAATATGCGCAGGGCCTGACGATCATCGCGGTGGTCGAGTGCATGGCGACAGTGCTGATCGTGCTGTTCGTCTCGCGCGAGAAGGCGCGCAGCCCCGCGCCGGGGGAGTGACTGGACGAGCGCTGCCCGCTGCCGCAGCGGCTCGCCCGAGCCGGGCGTCAACTGAAAAAGATCGACGGGATCAGCCGACTTCGGCGATCAGCTCGATCTCCACACAGGCTCCCATCGGCACCTGAGCGACGCCGAAGGCGCTGCGTGCATGCGCGCCCTTTTCGGGACCGAAGACTTCGGCGAAGAACTCGCTCGCGCCGTTGGTCACGAGGTGCTGTTCGGTGAAGGTGCCGACCGAGTTCACGAGGCTCATCACCTTGACGATGCGCTTGACCTTGTTCAGGTCACCCACGGCCGCGTGCAGCGTGCCGAGCAGGTCGATGGCGATGGCGCGTGCGGCCTGCTTGCCTTCCTCGGTGCCGATGCCGGCGCCGAGCTGGCCGGCCCAGACCTTGCCCTCCTTCTTCGCAATGTGGCCCGAGAGGAACACGAGGTTGCCGGTCTGCACGAAGGGCACGTAGGCGGCCGCGGGGGCGGCGACCGGGGGCAGGGTGATGCCGAGGCTGGAAAGTTTGTCGTAAACGCTCATGGAGACTCCTTGTCTTGGGAAGGCGATTGTGTCTGTGTTGGCGGCAGGCCCTCGACCACTTCCCCCACGGGCTGCACGGTCACGCCGACCCGCAGCGTGTGCCTGGCGCCGCCATGGAGTACGCCGCGCATCGGCGACACGTCGGAATAGTCGCGGCCGATGGCGAGCGTGACGTAGTCCTCGCCCGGCTGGCGGCCGTTGGTGGGATCGAAATCGGCCCAGCCGCCCGCGCTCTCGGAACCGTCGTCCTCGCCCTTTCCGGGCAAGTACACCGACACCCAGGCGTGCGACGCATCGGCGCCCACCAGCCGGGGCTGGCCGGGCGGCGGCTGCGTCAGAAGATAGCCGCTGACGTAGCGCGCGGGCAGGCCCATGGTGCGGAAGCACGCGATCATGATGTGGGCGAAGTCCTGGCACACGCCCTTGCGCTGTGCGAGAGCCTCGACGGCGGGGGTGTTGATCTCGGTGCTGTCGGCGTCGTACGCGAAGTCCTCGTACATGCGCTCGGTGAGGTCCATCGCCACGTCGAAGGTAGGGCGGCCAGGCACGAAGCTGGCGCGCGCATAGGCCGCGAAGTCGCCGTGGCGCGGCACGTAGGGCGAGGGAAAGACGAACTCCGAGGCCGCATCGAAGGTGGCGTCCTTGCGGAAGCGGAAGCGCTCGCGCACGGCTTCCCACGGCAGTTCGCGCGCCACGGCGGGCGACAGCACGGGCTGCGAGGTTTCGACCACGCTCTCGGCCGTGACGACGAGCCGGTCGTGCGTGGCTTCGAGTGCGAAGAAGGCGCGCGTGTTGCCGTACAGGTCGGCCAGCTCGTTGCGCTGCGCAGGCGCCGGCTCGATGGCAAGCCGGTGGCTCACGAGCCGCTGCGAATCCGTGGCCAGCGGCTTGAGGTGGGCGAGGTGCTGCGCGGTCTCGACCGGCGGCGAGTACTCGTAGCGCGTTTCGTGGGTGACGTGAAGCAGCATGATCGACAGTGCCCGTTGCGTGGGTCTACTTGGCCTCGGCGCCGAAGTGCGAAGCGTAGATCTTCGCGTAGGTGCCGTCGGCCCGGATGCCTTCGAGGCCCTGGTTGATCCTGGCCAGCAGGTCGGCGTTGCCCTTCTTCACGGCAATGCCGTACTTCTCGACCGGAAAGCCCGCGTCGCTCACGGTCTTGAAACCGCCCGCGGTGTTGTTCGCGATGTAGTGCACCACCACGCCGTTGTCTGCCACCACGGCCTGCACGCCGCCGGCCTCGAGTTCCTTGAGCGCGAGCGGCGTCGATTCGAAGCGCTTGATGGCGGTGCTCGATTTGCCCAGCAGCTTGCCCACGACCTCGTCGCCGGTGGTGCCGTTCTGCACGCCGACTTTCATGTTCTTGATGTCCTCGAATTTCGTGACGGGCGAGTCGCTCTTCACGGCGATCAGCTGCCGGGCGTCGAAGTAGGGCTGCGAGAAGTCCATGGTCTGGCGGCGCTCGTCGGTGACGGTGATGGCCGACACCAGCAGGTCGCGGTCGCCCTGGTCGAGCGCATTGAAGATGCCTTCCCACGGCGTGTTGACGAACTTCACCTCGAAGCCCGCCTTCTGCGCGACCGCCTTCACTACGTCGACGTCGAAGCCTACGATCTCGCCCTTGTCGTTCTGCGATTCGAAGGGCGTGTACGCGGCGTCGGTGCCGACCACGAGCACGCGCGCGGCGGCCGGTGCCGCCGGTGCACCGGTGGCGGACGGTGCGGATGCCGGCTCCTGCTTGTCGCAGCCGGCGATGGCGAGGGCCGCGAAGAGGCCCGCGGCGGTGAGTGCGAAGCGGCGGTTGATGGTGACGCGATGGGGCATGGCGGTGCTTCTCTGTGAACTTATTGTGGAACGCCGCGGAACCGGCTTTGCCGGGCCGCAGGCGTTGCCCCCAGCGAGGGGGTGTGCGTAGCGACACGAAGTGCGCGAAGCATGGGGGAGTGCCTGTTCACGCCCCGACGGAGCGCAGCGATTCGGAGGTCAGCGTGAAGTAGCGTGTGCCGATGGCGTCCGACACATGGTAGGCCGCCGTTTCGCAGTTGGCGAGCAGTTCGGCGAGGGCCGGATAGTTGCCATGAGGCCCTGTGGCGCAGAGGTGTTCGAGCGTCCAGCTGGCCGGATCGGACAACTCGTACGACAGCGCCGTCAGCTTGCCGGGCGCACTGCCGGCCAGCCGGGCGATGCGTCCGCGCAGCGTCTGCGTGACCCATGCGAGCGAGCGCGGATTCTCGGCGTCGAGCACCAGCAGGTCGACCATGGTGGCGACGTCGCGGCGCTGCTGGTAGCGGGCATGGAAGGTGATGGTGCTGTCGAACAGCGCCACCATCGCCTCGAAGCCGCTGACCTCGTGCACGGCGCCGTTCTCGAAGCCGGCCTCCAGCGCGTTCGACAGGAAGCCCAGGCGTTCGATGTGGCGGCCGATGGACAGCAGGCGCCAGGCATCGTCGCGCGTCATGCGGTCGGTTTGCGCGCCGGTCATGGCGGCCAGCGCGGTGCTGGCGGATTCGAGGGCGCGCAGCGCGGCGCCGGTGGCAAAGCTGCCTTCGCCGGCCTGCTCGGCCGCGCGGCGCAGGAAGTCGGCCTCGGCGCGCACGATCTGGTTCCAGTTGTCCTGCGACAGGCGTTCGCGCACGGCGGCGGCGGCCTGCCGGATGCACATCAGGCTGAAGCCCACGCTGCCGCCGCGCTCCACGTCGCCGAGTTCGGCGATCAGTGCGCGTTCGAACACCCGGCGCGACTTCGGCGCACTGGGCGCCTCGGCTGGCACCAGTGCGTTGCGCAGCGCCATGCGGTGCAGCCATTCGAGCAGCGGGCGCGACGACTGGTCTTCGCTGCCCAGCAGGTTGAGCGTGAGGCGCGCGAGGCGTACGGCGTTCTCGGCGCGCTCGGTGTAGCGCCCGAGCCAGAACATGTTCTCCGCGGCGCGGCTGGTGACGGGGGCGCGGTGCCGCGCGAGCGAGGCCGGCGTGGCGTGCGGCTGCAGCAGCGTGGTGCGGTCGACCTCGCCGTGGGTCTGCACCCACACGTCGGCGCTGCTGCCGCCGCGCTGCATCGAAGCGATCTGTGCGTCGGGCCCCGCGAGCCGGGCCAGGCCGCCGGGCAGCACGCGCCACGATTGCGCGCCGTCGCTCACCGCGAACACGCGCAGCAGCACTGCGCGCGGCGCGATGTGGCCCGGGCCCATGTCGTTGGCCCAGGTGGGCATCTGCGACAGCGGCAGATAGCCCTGCACGGTGTGGCCGTCGCCTTCGCGCACGATGCGGCCGGCCCATTCGTCGAGCTCGCGCCGTCCGAGCTGGCTGCCGAGCACGGCGTCGAAGCTGGCGTGGCCGTCGAAGCCGGGGTAGGTGGGCTTGATGGCGCAGTCGGCCAGTTGCGGCAGCACCGATTCGAGCGCCGCGCGCTCGCCGCACCACCAGGTGGGCAACGCGGGCAGCTTGAGCTTCTCGCCGATCAGGCGGCGCGCCAGCCCCGGCAGGAAGCCGAGCAGCGCGGGCGATTCGAGGAACGCCGAGCCCGGCATGTTGGCCACCAGCACATTGCCGGCGCGAATGGCCTGCAGCAGGCCGGGCACGCCGAGCGTGGAATCGGGGCGCAGCTCCAGCGGGTCGAGGAACTGGTCGTCGAGCCGCTTGATGAGGCCGTGCACCGGGCGCAGGCCCTGCAGCGTCTTGAGGTACAGCCGCTGGTCGCGCACCGTGAGGTCGCTGCCCTCGACCAGCGTGAGGCCCAGGTAGCGCGCGAGGTAGGCGTGCTCGAAATAGGTTTCGTTGTACGGGCCGGGCGTGAGCAGCGCGATGTGCGGCGGCACGCCGGCCGGGCACATGTGCTGCAGGCCTTCCATCATGGCGCTGTAGGTGGCGGCCAGGCGCTGCACGTGCAGCGCTTCGAAGGCCTGCGGAAACTGCCGCGTGATGGCCAAACGGTTCTCGAGCAGGTAGCCCAGGCCCGAAGGCGCCTGGGTGCGCTGCGAGACCACCCACCAGTTGCCGTCGGGGCCGCGCGCGAGGTCGAAGGCCGCGATGTGCAGCCAGGTGTCGCCCGGCGGCTTGACGCCGTGCAGCGCGCGCAGGTAGCCGGGGTGGCCGCGCACCAGCGCCGGCGGAATGAGCCCTTCGGCCAGCAGCTGCTGCGGGCCGTAGACGTCGGCCATCACGCGGTCGAGCACGCGCACGCGCTGCAGCACGCCGGCCTCGATCTGGCTCCAGCTCTCGGGCGAGACGATCAGCGGGAACAGGTCGAGCGACCAAGGCCGCTGCGGGCCGTTGGCATCGGCGTACACGTTGTAGGTGACGCCGTTGTCGCGGATCTGGCGCTCGAGGCTGGCTGCACGCCGGGGCAGGTCGCTGAAGCCGTCGGGGCCGAGTTGATCGAAGAAGGCGTTCCAGGCGGGCGTGAGCGGCGGTTGTTCGCCGGGCGGGGCCTGTGTCTGCGTCTGGGACTGGGATTGGGACTGCGATTGAGACTGGCCAGACGCTACCGGCCGCTCACCGGCGGTGTCATAGAGCGGCGCAGCGGCGGCAGGCACGGCTCCCGCCGCCGGCCGCACGGGCGCAGCCGCCGTGGCCGCTCCGCGCAGTTCATCGAAATGACCGGGCAGGGCCGCAGGGGCGAGCGCCGACGCCAGGGCAGCTGGAAACTCCAGCGCCTCGGCGTCGAACAGGGATTCGTTCAAAGGTTCCACAGGGGTGGATTGTCACACTGCCGTCACGGGGCGTCCGTTCGGGCAGCGTGCCGAATGACCCCTTACCGCCGCAGGTCCAGCGTGAACGGGAATTCGCGGCTGCCCGGCAGCTCGATGGTCGCCGGGGGCGTGCGCATGAGGCCGGGCGTGTGTCCGGTGCGGGTGAAGCGCGAATGGCGGCGGCTTTCGGCCTCGTAGGCGTTGACCGGGAAGGTGTCGTAGTTGCGCCCGCCCGGGTGGGCGACGAAGTACTGGCAGCCGCCCAGCGAGCGCTTCATCCAGGTGTCGACCAGGTCGAATGTCAGCGGCGCATGGGCCTTGATGCTCGGGTGCAGCGCCGACGGCGGGTTCCAGGCCTTGTAGCGCACGCCGGCCACGAACTCGCCCGTGACGCCGGTGGGCTGCAGCGGCAGCACCTTGCCGTTGACGGTGACGACATGGCGGCTTTCGTTCAGGCCGGTCACGCGCACCTCGATGCGCTCGAGCGACGAATCGACATAGCGCACCGTGCCGCCGGCCGAGCCTTCCTCTCCCATCACGTGCCATGGCTCCAGCGCATTGCGCAGCGACAGCTCCACGCCCATCGCCTGCATCTGGCCCACGAGCGGGAAGCGGAACTCGAAATGCGGCGCGAACCAGTCGGCGTCGAAGGCGTAGCCGGCCTGGCGCATCTCGCTGATGACGTCGTCGAAGTCCATCTTCACGAAGGTCGGCAGCAGGAAACGGTCGTGCAGCTCGGTGCCCCAGCGCGTGACGGGGGCCTTGTAGGGCTCGTCCCAGAAGCGGGCCACCAGCGCGCGGATCAGCAATTGCTGCGCGATGCTCATGCGCGCATGCGGCGGCATCTCGAAGGCGCGCAGCTCCAGCAGGCCGAGGCGGCCGGTGCTCGAGTCGGGCGAGTAGAGCTTGTCGATGCAGAACTCGCTGCGGTGCGTGTTGCCCGACACGTCGATCAGGATGTTGCGCAGCGTGCGGTCGACCAGCCATGCGGGCATGTTGGCGCCGTAGATCTCGCGGTTCTTAGCGATCTCTTTCAGCGCGATTTCCAGCTCGTAGACCTGGTCGTTGCGCGCTTCGTCCACGCGCGGCGCCTGGCTGGTCGGGCCGATGAACATGCCCGAGAACAAATAGCTCAGCGACGGGTGGTTGTGCCAGTACAGCAGCAGGCTGGCCAGCAGCTCGGGCCGGCGCAGGAAGGGGCTGTCGGCCGGCGTGGCGCCGCCCATCACGAAGTGGTTGCCGCCGCCGGTGCCGGTGTGGCGGCCGTCGGTCATGAACTTCTCGGCCGACAGGCGGGTTTCGAAGGCGGCGTTGTAGAGGAACTCGGTGTGATCGACCAGTTCCTTCCAGTTGTGCGCCGGGTGGATGTTGACCTCGATCACGCCCGGGTCGGGGGTGACGGCCAGCATCTTCAGGCGCGGGTCGCGCGGCGGCGGATAGCCTTCCATCACGATGCGCATGCCGAGTTCGCGCGCGGTGGCTTCGACGGCCGCGACGAGGTCGAGATAGTCCTCCAGGCGCGCGAGCGGCGGCATGAAGACGTAGAGCACGCCCGAGGCATTGCCCTTCTTCTCGGCCGCGGGGCCGTTGGCGCGGCGCGGGTCGCGCACTTCGACGCACAGCGCAGTGCGCGTGACCCAGTGGGCCGATTCGCCGCGCAGCGGCTGGCGCGCGGTGGTGGACGACTTGTCGGCAGCCTCGTCGGCGGCCGTGGCTGCGTCGCCTTCGCCTGCACTGCCCGGTGCCTGCATGCGCAGCGAGGCCGCCACGACGGGCGGCGTGCCGAAGGCATAGGGCACGGCGCCGCGGTCACCCTCCGCACCGCCTGCCGCCACGGCATAGCGCGCACGGTAGTCGGCCGCGCTCGGCAGCGCACCGCGCGGCGCGGTCGGGTCGCGCTCGATCAGGTAAGGATAGTCGCCTTTGCTCGCCCACGGCTGCGAGTCGAGCGGCAGGCGGTAGCCCATGGGCGAGTCGCCCGGGATCAGGTAAAGCCGGTCGTCGCGCAGGAACCAGGGCCCGGTCTTCCAGCCGGGGCCGGCGAGCGCGGGTGCATCGCTGTTCGCGTTGCCGGGCTCGATGGGCAGCATGTAGCCGATCACCGCGTCGAGCTTCTGCGTGAACACGCGGCGCAGGCGCACGCGCTCGAGTTCGTCGTCGAGCTTCGACTCGAAGGGGTCGACGTTCACCGGCAGGCGGCGTTCGCGCCAGAGGTAGTAGTAGGTGTCTTCGTAGCCGGGCTGGATGTAGCGCTCGGTCAGGCCGAGCTTGTGCGCCAGCACGGTGGTGAAGCGGCGCGCGTCCTCGCTCGTGTACTGCGTGGGAAAACGCTCGTCGGCGAAGAGCTCGGGGTCGTGCCACAGCGTCTGGCCGTCGGCGCGCCAGAAGATCGACAGCGCCCAGCGCGGCAGCTGCTCGCCCGGGTACCACTTGCCTTGGCCGAAATGCAGGAAGCCGCCCTTGCCGTACTCGGCGCGCAGCTTGTGCACGAGTTCGGTGGCGTAGCCGCGCTTGGTGGGGCCGAGCGCGTCGGTGTTCCATTCGGGCGCGTCGCGGTCGCTGGTGGCCACGTAGGTGGGCTCGCCGCCCATGGTGAGGCGCACGTCGCCGGCCTTCAGGCGCGCATCGACGGCGTCGCCCAGGGCCAGCACTTCGGACCATTGCTCTTCGGTGTAGGGCTTGGTGACGCGCGGCGATTCGTAGATGCGCGTGACCTTCATTTCATGGCCGAACTCGACCTCCGACTCATCCACGCCGCCCTCGATGGGCGCGGCGCTCGATGGTGTGGGCGTGCAGGCCAGCGGAATGTGGCCTTCGCCGGCCAGCAGGCCCGAGGTGGCGTCGAGGCCGATCCAGCCTGCGCCCGGCAGGAACACCTCGCACCAGGCGTGCAGGTCGGTGAAGTCGACCGTGGTGCCGCTCGGGCCGTCGAGCGCCTTCACGTCGGGCGTGAGCTGGATCAGGTAGCCCGAGACGAAACGCGCGGCCAGTCCGCAGTGGCGCAGCAGCTGCACCAGCAGCCAGCCCGAGTCGCGGCAGGAGCCGCTGCCGCTGGCGAGCGTTTCTTCCGGCGTCTGCACGCCGGGCTCCATGCGGATCAGGTAGTTGACGTCCTGCTGCACCTGCTGGTTGATGCCGACCAGGAAGTCGATGGTGCGCTGCTCCTTGCGCTCGATCTTGTCGAGGTAGGCCTGCAGCAGCGGCGTGGGCGTTTCGGTGACGAGGTAGGGCGCGAGTTCTTCGGCCTGCGACTGCGTGTACTTGAAAGGGAAGTTCTCGGCCTGCGGCTCGAGGAAGAAGTCGAACGGGTTGTAGACCGCCATCTCGACCACGAGGTCGACCGTGACCTTGAATTCGCGCGTCTTCTCGGGGAACACCAGCCGTGCCTGGTAGTTGGCGAAGGGGTCCTGCATCCAGTTGACGAAGTGCTCGGCCGGCTCGACCCGCAGCGAGTACGAGATCACGTTGCTGCGGCAATGCGGCGCGGGCCGCAAGCGCACGACCTGTGGGCCCAACTGCACCGGGCGGTCGTATTTGTAGTGGGTGACGTGGTGGAGAGCGGCGTGAATGGACATGCGTTTTTATGTGCAGTGCTGCGAGATTGCATCGAAAAGATGTCTCTTGTGAGACGCATACTAGCCCAGTTGCAAAGCAATTAACGCGCCACTGAGCGTGACTTTGGGGAGGGTTTGCATCATGGGTTCGGGAGTTTCTCGTTGACGCCGTTTCGCGCGTCCGGTGCCGCCGCGGGCAGATCGTGGGTGTTCGCGGCGCTGTGCGGTTCGCTGCTCGGTGCGGTCCTGCAGTTGCAGCAGGCAGGGCTTTGGCGGGCATGGATGTATGCGGGTTTGCTGCTCGGGGCCGGGGCCGGCCTGTGGTGGTGGCGGCGCCTGTCGGGCCGAGGGCTGTTGATGGCTTCGCTCGTGTGCGGCGCAATGGCGGGTGCGGGGCTTGCGGGATGGCGCGCCGCCATCTACGCGGGCGGTGCGCTGAACCCGGCGCTCGAAGGGCGCGACCTGCAGGTCACCGGTGTCGTGTCGGAGATGCCCCAGCGCAGCGAGGGCGGGACGCGGTTCCGTCTGGATGTCGAGTCTGCGGGCTGGGCCGACCCCGGCGAGGAGGGGCGGCCCACCGTGCCTGATCGCATTGCCCTCGGCTGGTATTCGGAAGGTTCAGGCCTGTGGGACCGAGCTTCGGAAGGCCGCACGCCGCCGGCCAGCGCTGTCGGCCCCCTCCACGCCGGCGAGCGATGGCGCCTGACGGTGCGCCTCAAGGCGCCGCACGGCAACCGCAATCCCCACGGCTTCGACAGCGAACTCTGGATGTGGGAGCAGGGCCTGCATGCCGGCGGCACTGTGCGAACCGGCACGCGCGATGCGGCGCCCGCGCTCGTTGCGCCAACGTGGCGGCATCCCATCGAGCGCGCACGCGAAGCCGTGCGCGACGCCGTCTTCGAACGCGTGCTCGACCGTGCCCGGGCAGGCGTGATTGCGGCCCTGGTTACCGGCGACCAGAGCGCCATCGACCGCTCGGGCTGGGACGTCTTCCGCGCCACGGGCGTGGCGCACCTGATGTCGATCTCCGGCCTCCACGTCACCATGTTCGCCTGGCTGGCCGCGCACGTCGTCGGCCTGCTGTGGCGGCGCAGCGCGTGGCTGATGCTGCGCCTGCCCGCGCAGCAGGCCGCGCTGGTGGGCGGCGTGCTGCTCGCCACGCTCTATGCGCTGTTCAGCGGCTGGGGCGTGCCTTCGCAGCGCACGGTCTGGATGCTGGCGACGGTCGCGCTGCTGCGCCTCACGGGCCGGCGCTGGCCCTGGCCGCATGTGTGGCTGTTGACGGCGGCCGTGGTGGTCGCGCTCGATCCCTGGGCCTTGATGCAGGCCGGTTTCTGGCTCAGCTTCGTGGCGGTGGGCGTGCTGTTCGCCACCGACGCCGGGGTGCCCGGAGAGCGGAAGACCGGCGCGTCTTCCCGCCTGCTCCAGTTCCTGCGTGAGCAGTGGGTCATCACGCTCGCGATCACGCCGCTCAGCCTGCTGTTGTTCCAGCAGGTTTCGCTGATCGGCCTGTTGGCCAATGCGGTGGCGATCCCTTGGGTCACGCTGGTGATCACGCCTCTGGCGATGCTCGGCGTGGCCGTGGCGCCGCTGTGGGATCTGGCGGCCCGCGCCGTGCAGGTGCTGGCGCTGTTGCTGCAATGGCTGGCCGGGCTGCCGTATGCCACGCTCTCGGTGGCCGCGCCGCCCTGGTGGATGGCCGCCTGCGGCGTGGCCGGCGGCGCGCTGCTGGCCATGCGGCTGCCCGGGTCGCTGCGCGCCCTCGGCGTTCCGCTGCTGTTGCCGGTGCTGCTGTGGCAGGCACCCCGGCCCGCGGCCGGCGAATTCGAACTGCTCGCCGCTGACGTCGGCCAGGGCAACGCGGTGCTCGTGCGTACCGCGACACACAGCCTGCTCTACGACGCCGGCCCGCGCTACAGCCTGGAAAGCGATGCCGGCCATCGCGTGCTCGTGCCGTTGCTGCGGGCATACGGCGAGCGCCTCGACACGCTGGTGCTGAGCCACCGCGACCTCGACCACACCGGCGGCGCGCCCGCGGTGCTCGCGATGCAGCCGCAGGCCGCGCTGCTGAGTTCCATCGAGGCCACGCACCCGCTGCAGGCGATGCGTGCGGCGCGGCGTTGCGAGGCGGGGCAGGCCTGGAGCTGGGACGGCGTGCGCTTCGAGGTGCTGCATCCGTTCGACACCGACTACCGCGGCTTCACCAAACCCAATGCGGTGTCGTGCGTGTTGCGCATCGACAGCGGCCGCGCCGTGGCGCTGCTGGTCGGCGACATTGAGCGGTTGCAGGAGGCGGCGCTCGTCACGCGCACGCCGGAACTGCTGCGCGCCGACGTGCTGCTGGTGCCGCATCATGGCAGCAAGACCTCGTCGAGCCCGGCGTTCCTCGACGCGGTGAAGCCGCGCATCGCCATCGTCCAGGCGGGGTACCGCAACCGCTTCGGCCATCCGGCGCAGGAAGTGGCGGCGCGCTACCTGGAGCGCGGCGGGCGGCTGGTCGAGAACACCCGGTGCGGCGCAGCGCACTGGAGCAGCGTGCGCCCCGGGGACCTGGCCTGCGAGCGCGAGCGGAACGCGCGATATTGGCAGCACAGCCCGCCCTGAAGCCGGCTCTGGATTTTCGGGGGAGGCCGTTGTTCCTGCCATCATCGGGACGCTTGCGCCAGGCCGAAAAAAAAGTCGCTCGACCCGTACGCGGCCTCGGCATAAGGGGTTCTACTGGCCCTGAACTTGCTAAGCTATAGCTCAAGGAGATTGGTCGTCCCATGCACAAATTCGACGAGATGTATGAGCAGTTGCCCTATGCGGGGGCTGCGATCCGACAGCACTACAAGCGCTACGACCAATGGCTCGCGAAGCAACCCGGTGAGGTGATGCGTTCGCGACGCGAAGAGGCGGAAATGATTTTCCGCCGGGTCGGCATTACCTTCGCGGTGTATGGCGCGAAGGATGAGGATGGCTCCGGCACCGAGCGGCTCATCCCGTTCGACCTGCTGCCTCGCATCATTCCGGCCCACGAGTGGGAGAGCATGGAAAAGGGGCTGGTGCAGCGCGTCACGGCGCTCAACCGCTTTCTTCATGACGTCTACCACGACCAGGAAATCATCAAGGCCGGCATCATCCCGGCCGAGCAGATCCTGAACAACGCGCAGTTCCGCCCCGAGATGATGGGCGTCAACGTGCCGCACAACGTCTACTCGAACATCTCGGGCATCGACATCGTGCGCGCGCCCGATGCCCAGGGCAACGGCGAGTACTACGTGCTCGAAGACAACCTGCGCGTGCCCAGCGGCGTGAGCTACATGCTGGAGAACCGCAAGATGATGATGCGGCTCTTCCCCGAGCTGTTCAATCAGAACCGCATCGCGCCGGTCGCGCACTACCCCGACCTGTTGCTAGAGACGCTGCGCGCCAGCGCGCCGCCGGCCACGGCCGAGCCCACGGTGGTGGTGCTCACGCCGGGCATGTACAACAGCGCCTACTTCGAGCACGCCTTCCTCGCGCAGCAGATGGGCGTGGAGCTGGTCGAGGGACAGGACCTGTTCGTCAAGGACAACTTCGTCTACATGCGCACCACGCGCGGGCCGAAGCGCGTCGACGTCATCTACCGCCGCGTGGACGACGACTTCCTCGACCCCGAGGTGTTCCGCCCCACGTCCACGCTCGGCTGCGCCGGCCTGATGCGCGCGTACCGTGAAGGCAATGTCGTGATCTGCAATGCCGTGGGCACCGGTGTGGCCGACGACAAGTCGATCTACCCGTACGTGCCGAAGATGGTCGAGTTCTACCTCGGCGAGAAGCCGATCCTGAAGAACGTGCCCACCTATATGTGCCGCAACAAGGACGAGCTGCAGTACACGCTCGACAACATGAAGGACCTGGTCGTCAAGGAGGTGCACGGTGCCGGCGGCTACGGCATGCTGATCGGACCGGCCGCCACGCAGGCCGAGATCGAGGACTTCAAGAAGGCCGTGATCGCCAAGCCCGACGGCTACATCGCCCAGCCCACGCTGAGCCTGTCGACCTCGCCCACCTTCGTGGACGCCGGCATTGCGCCGCGCCACATCGATCTGCGCCCCTTCGTGCTCTCGGGCAGCGAGGTGCAGATGGTGCCCGGCGGCCTCACGCGCGTAGCGCTCAAAGAGGGGTCCTTGGTGGTCAACTCGTCGCAGGGCGGCGGCACCAAGGACACCTGGATTCTCGAAGCCGACCGCGCACCCAAGCCCAAGGCGGCGCCCGCGCAGTCGCAAAGCCAATCGTAGTAGGAGCACCACCGATGCTGTCACGCACCGCCGACCATCTCTACTGGATGTCCCGCTACACCGAGCGCGCCGAGAACACGGCGCGCATGCTGGACGTCAACTACCAGACCTCGCTGCTGCCCCAGTCCGCCGAAGTTGCCAAGTACGGCTGGCAGGGCGTGCTCTCCATCAGCGAGCTGCTGCCCTGGTACAACAAGAAGTACGACCAGATCGCGCCCAAGGAAGTGATGGAGTTCATGGTCAAGGACGAGAGCAACGCCTCGTCGATCGTGTCCTGTCTCAAAGCCGCGCGCGAGAACGCCCGTGCCGTGCGCGGCGCGCTCACCACCGAAGCCTGGGAAACGCAGAACACCACCTGGCTCGAAGTGAACCGCATGCTGCGCGCAGGCGACTTCGAGCGCGACCCGGGCCAATTCTTCGAATGGGTCAAGTTCCGCTCGCACCTCTCGCGCGGCGTCACGCTGGGCACCATGCTCCAGGATGAGGCGTTTTATTTCTCGCGCCTTGGCACCTTTTTGGAGCGCGCCGACAACACGGCGCGCCTGGTTGACGTGAAGTTCCACGCGCTCAACAGCGAGTTCTTCGGCACCGCCACCGAGGAAGACCAGGAGTACGACTTCTATCACTGGAGCGCGATCCTGCGCAGCGTCTCGGCCTTCGAGGTCTACCGCAAGGTGTACCGCGACGTGATCAAGCCCGAGCGCGTGGCCGAACTGCTGATTCTTCGCGCCGACATGCCGCGCTCGCTGCACGCGAGCCTGGTCGAGGTGGTGAACAACCTCGCGAAGGTGCAGAACGAGCAGAGCGCCGAAACCCAGCGTCGCGCCGGCAAGCTGCTGGCCGACCTGCAGTACGCGCGCGTCGACGAGATCCTGGCGACCGGGCTGCACGCGTACCTCACGCAGTTCCTCGACCGGGTGAACGAGCTGGGCGGGCGCATCAGCCAGGACTTCCTGGTTCCTGCGCACTGAGGTCCTGTGGGCGCGCGCGGCTGCACGGCCAGTGCGCCGATCCGGCGGGGCGTTGCGCACCGGCACGGTGACGTTCCACGCGCGATAGCTCCCGTCGACGGACCGGGCGCATGCCACGCTGACGCCGGGACGGGGCGATCCTGTGGCCCAACCGGTTTTCAGCGGTGTCTTGCACAACGGAACGAAGACCTTGGCGTTCGGTTCGATGGCTTCCCAGTGCGTGCCGTGGCGGGCGTTCTCCTGAAAGACGAACCGCCTCGCTTCTTCCCTGATTTCGTAAAGGCCGTGCTTGAACGAATTGGAGCGATCGTCGTCGATGCTCCAGCCCGCGGCGCTCGGCAAGGCGAAGAGGCACAGGACCACCGGCAGCACCCTGCGGTGCCTGCCCGAGCACGGGAACATCGACACTACTTCCTTCGTCATCGTTTTCTCTCCGGAGGGGGCGTCAGCGCGAAAAGGATTCGATGGCCACCGGCATCTCCGGCGCCTGCCATCGATAGGCGTCGCTCAGCACGTTGCGCGTGGGAATTTGGCCATTCCATCGGATGTGGAGCAAGTCCGCGAGGACCCAGGCGGTCCAGTCCGCGCGAAAAGGTCGTTGCCCCGCTTCGGAGCGCCAATGCATCCACAGGTATTCGGTGCCTTCGCGCGCGTTGGTGTTGGCTGCGGCGCCGAGCACCATCGCGCTGTCGGGCGCGGCCTGGTAGGTGTCGAGCAGGTAGGCGCGCACTGCGCCGTCGAGCGCGAAGCCAATGGCCCAAAGCCAGACCAGCAGGGTGCGCAATCGCCGCGTCTGCGTGCTGCGCAATGGCCACGCAAGCCACAGCACCATGGGCGCTGCAAGCACCGCGAGCTGCGCGATGCGCCGGCCGTCGTGGCCCAGCGCAATGAGCGCCAGCAGTGTTGCGCCTACCACGCAGCAGGCGGGCAGGGCATTGCGCGGAGGGGAGGGACGGGTGGTCAAGCAGGTAGCGCGGGAGATCGGGGCGGGCGCATTCTGCCCCGGGGCCTGCGCTACGCGCCCCAGTGCCCCGATGGTGGCGAGGTATTTGCGCCGCCCACGGTAGCCCCCGGAACGATCAGGTCGCCGTGGCCTGCCGCACCGCGCGCTCCCAGCGTGCCATCGACTCCTCCGCCTGCGCGCGGCCCATGGTGGGCATGAAGCGCCGCTCGATCTTCCACAGCTTCGACAGCTGGCGCGCGTCGGTGTAGACGCCGGTGGAAAGCCCAGCGAGATACGCGGCGCCCAGCGCGGTGGTCTCGATCACTTCGGGCCGCACCACCGGAATGCCCAGCAGGTCGGCCTGGAACTGCATCAGCAGGTCGTTCACGCTCGCGCCGCCGTCCACGCGCAGCTCGGCCACGGGCTTGCCGCCGGCGGCCACTGCGTCGCGGCTCATGGCCTGCAGCAGCGCGGCGCTCTGGTAGGCGATGCTTTCGAGCGCGGCGCGCGCGATGTGCGCGACCGTGGTGCCGCGCGTGAGCCCCGTGATCGTGCCGCGCGCGTCCGCGTCCCAGTAGGGCGCGCCGAGGCCGGTGAAGGCCGGCACCATCATCACGCCGCCCGCATCGGGCACGCTCTCGGCCAGCGACTGCACCTCGGCGCTGCCCTTGATGGCCTTGAGCCCGTCGCGCAGCCACTGCACCACGGCGCCGCCGACGAACACGCTGCCTTCCATCGCGTATTGCGGCGTCTTGTCGGTCTGCGCGGCGCTGGTCACGAGCAGTCCGTTGTGCGAGGGCTGGAACGCGCCGCCCGTGTGCATCAGCAAAAAGCAGCCGGTGCCGTAGGTGTTCTTGGCCATGCCGGCCTCGAAGCAGGCCTGGCCGAAGAGGGCGCTCTGCTGGTCGCCGGCCACGCCGCCGATGGGTAGCGCATGGCCCAGCAGTGCCGCGTCGGTATCGGCGAAGTGCGAACTCGACGGCTGCACTTTCGGCATGAGCGCGGCGGGGATCTCCAGTGCGGCGAGCAGGTCGGCGTCCCATTCGTTCCGGTGCACGTTGAAGAGCATCGTGCGCGAGGCATTGCTGACGTCCGTCACGTGCACCTTGCCGCCGGTGAGCTGCCACATGAGCCAGCTGTCGACGGTGCCGAAGGCCAGTTCGCCGCGCTCGGCCTGCGCGCGCGCGCCGGGCACGTTGTCGAGCAGCCAGCGCAGCTTGGTGCCGGAGAAGTACGCATCGATCACCAGCCCGGTCTTCTCGCGGATGGTGTCGGTCATGCCCGCGTCGCGCAGCTGCGCGCACAGCGGCTCGGCGCGGCGGTCCTGCCAGACGATGGCGTGGTGCACCGGCTGGCCGGTCTTGCGGTTCCACAGGACGGTGGTCTCGCGCTGGTTGGTGATGCCGATGGCGTGAATGTCGGTGGGCTGCAGCTTCGCCTTCACCAGCACTTCGCGCGCGGTGGCGAGCTGGCTGCGCCAGATTTCCATCGGGTCGTGCTCGACCCAGCCGGGCTGCGGATAGATCTGCGTGAGTTCCTTCTGTGCAATGGCGACGATGTGGCCTTCGCGGTCGAACACGATGCTGCGCGAGCTGGAGGTGCCTTGGTCGAGGGCTAGCAGGTAGGTGGTCATAGGGGCAATGTTTCTCTGAGTCCGCTCATCGAACCGACGTTGTCTTGCTCCTTCCCCTTCCGGGGGAGGGCCGGGATGGGGGCAGGCCTTCGATGAGGCGCGATGCGTCTGTGGAGGCCGCCGTGCCCCCACCCCAACCCTCCCCCAGAGG